>CADBLW010000046.1 GCA_902795625.1 uncultured Lachnospiraceae bacterium
GCACGGTGGACTTCAAAAACACCATCCTGATCATGACCTCGAACATCGGCTCGGAGTATCTACTCTCCGGCATCCGCGAGGACGGAACGATCTCACCGGAGGCGTCGGACGCAGTCATGAGAGATCTGCGCGCCCACTTCCGCCCGGAGTTCTTGAACCGTCTGGATGAGACAATCCTGTTCAAGCCTCTCACGAAGGACAACATCCGCAGCATCATCAAGCTGCTTACAAACCGCCTGAACGAGCGGCTGCATGAGCGCCAGGTGAGCGTGCGCTTCACCGACGCGGCCATCGACCTCGCCTGCGAGCAGGCCTATGACCCGGTTTACGGCGCGAGACCTCTGAAGCGCTACCTGCAGACCAACGCGGAGACCATGAGCGCTCGCATGATCCTTGAGGATCAGGTGCACGCCGGCGACACGATCGTGATCGACGTGGTCGACGGTGTTCTGACGGGATACGTGGAGTAAGCAGGTAAGAAATTGAGAAGCAGCAGTAAGTGATAAGCGGAAAATAAAAAGAGATAAGCAATAAGCAATAAGCAATAAGCAAGGCCATCGCCGGAGAGTATCCGGCGGTGGCCTTTTTCGGGCGCGGATGCAGTTTCGCCGGGAGCGGATGCAGTTTCGCTGGGAGCGGATATGGATTTTCCGAAAAAGGTCATTGACAGAATTCCGCAGACGGATAATATTGTAACTGTCGGGCATGAACACGATCGTTCGGGGTCGGTTGCGACAGCAACGGGCATGTGCGCGGCAATCAAGAGATTTCAGGAGTGTTTGCATGAAGGTGAAGAAAAAACACAGGGCATTGAAGATCATCGGCTGCATTTTACTGCTGTTGGTGGTGTTTTTCGTTGTGATCAACGTGATCCCGCCGAAGAAAGTGGCGGAGGACAATCCTTTTCTGAAGGCGGAGGACGCGCTTCCGATGATCGCGGCGCACCGCGGAGGCGGCGTCAGCAACCCCGAAAACACGCTCATGGCGTACCGCGCGGCGGTCAATGAATACGGCATCCAGATCTGCGAGACGGATGTGTGGATGACCAAGGACGGACATCTGGTGTACAACCATGACGAGACCATCAACCGGACGGCCTGCAAAGAGGGCGAAGCCGATGTGGTGATCGCGGAGCACACCCTCGAGGAACTCCGGGCATACAACATGGGCTACAACTTCAAGGACCCGGACACGGGTGAGTACCCGTACCGCGATGCTTCCGAGGAGAAGCAGCAGGAGCTGGGACTGAAGATCATGGAGTTCCATGAGCTGATGGAAGAATTTTACGAGACGAACAAGGATCTTTTGTTCATCGTGGAGATCAAGGATCCCGGCGAGGTCGGCTATAAGGCCGCGGACATCATCGACCAGACGCTCTCGGAGCGTTTCCCGGATTACAAGAACCGCATCGTCATCGGAACGTTCCATCCGGAGATTGAGGACAATCTCCGCGAGAAACATCCCTCGCTTATGCGAGGCGGTTCCACGGCGGGAGCAGGCAAATTCGTCGTCACGCAGCTCTTCGGCGTCAATCTGTTCGCCGATGTGGATTTTACATGTCTCCAGATCCCTGTGGAGTACGAGATCAAGGGCATTCATCTGGATCTGACCCGTGACACCTACATCAAGCGCGCACATCGCAGAAACATCGCAGTCCAGTACTGGACCATCAACGATGCGGACGAGATGCGCATGCTGATCGAGAAGGGCGTCGACGCCATCATGACGGACGATCCGAAGCTTCTCAAGAAGGTGCTCGAGGAGTACAAAAAGTAATCCGTCGGGAATCCTTTCCGTACAGATCAAAATCAAAAAAGGCATCAAAAAAGGGCGGTCGCTTTCGGCGATCGCCCTTGCTTGTCCTTGCGGTTGTCTTTCTGTGCCGGACTGCCTGCCATTGATGGTGTTCGGCATCCTTTATTTTGCGGAGATGTATCCCTTCGCTACCAGAAGCTCTGCGGAAAGGATCGCACCGCCTGCGGCGCCGCGCTTGGTGTTGTGGGAAAGACCGACGAACTTCCAGTCGTAGACAGCGTCCTCGCGGAGACGACCTGCGCATACGCCCATGCCGTTCTCGGTCTCGCGGTCGAGCTTGCACTGCGGACGGTTGTCCTCCTCGAAGTAGGTGATGAACTGCTTCGGTGCGCTGGGGAGCTCAAGC
>CADBLW010000047.1 GCA_902795625.1 uncultured Lachnospiraceae bacterium
CCGTCCATGCGCTCGTCGTCGATGCCGAAATCCATGCGGCGGAAGCTCCAGGCAGCGGAGCCGATGTTGTGGCGCTTCATCACGGTGTGGAACGCCTCGTACCACAGCAGCACCTCCTCCGGGTCAACGAGATTGATCACGCCGTACTCACCGCAGTAGAGAGGAACATCGCGCTCATCGGCGACAGCGATCGCGTCGGCGAACAGCGTCTCAAAATAGCTGTCATCCGGAACTGCGTCCGGGTCGAAGAGGTCAAAGGACGCGGAAAATGCCGCGCCTAACTGCTCCGCGCTCGCCTTGGCGTACTCGCTGTATTTCATACGGAACGGGCAGCGGAAGTCGTGATCCATCGAGGAGATCCAGTACGCACCCTGGTGCGTGAACAGCAGGGGCTCGTAGCAGTGGAAGTTGTAGATGATGCGCTCGTCGTGCGGCATTGCGAGGTCGCGAACGGCTTCCACACTGTTGTTGTAGTAACCGCCCACAAGGATCGGAATGTCCGGCGCAACGCCGCGGATGCGCTCGATGCAGGTGGTTGAGATGCGGTTCCACGTCTCGCAGTACTCCTTGGCCGTCACCTCATTCAAAAGCTCAAACGCGAGAAAATCGGCGCAGTCGGCGTAGCGCTCCGCAAACCGGTCCCAGATGCGGTAGAACATGTCCTGATAAAACTCGCTCTCGAAAAATCCGTTCTCATGTACCGCGGGGTCAAAGGAAAAACCCGGCGTGCGGTGCAGGTCGAGGATCATGTTGAGACCGTTCTTACGGCACTCCTCAATCGCGAAATCAATGTAACTGAAACCGCGCTCGAGGAAAATCCCGCCGTTGTCCATGATCAGATCATAGTCCACGGGGACGCGGATGTGGTCGAGACCCCATTCCTTAACCTTCTGAAAATCCTCAGACTGAATGAAGGAGTCATAGTGGCTGATGGTGTGGTCGCACTGCGACAGCCATCCTCCGAAATTGATGCCGTGTTCGTAACCGGGCCATTGCTTCATGTGAGTAGTTCCTTTCTGTGGGACATTTTCCGAATTTTTCCAAATATGCTTTTCGTGACTTCCCGATCGCACTTTCGCCGCAGCGGAAAGTCTGCCGTGACTACGGCTGCAGCGGGCGCGCGAGGTAGGTCTCGCTGCCGTAAGGGCCGACGCGGAAGTGGGTGTAGGCAAAGGATGCCGCTTCCTTCGTCGGGAAGATGCCGTAAACCGTAGGGCCGGAGCCGCTCATGAGAACGCCGTCCGCGCCGAGGGTCTGCATCTGCGTCTTGATTGTCGCAATCTCAGGGCAGTGCGCAAGGGTGACGCTCTCCAGCACGTTTCCGAGCTTGGAGACGACGCCGATGTAGCTGCCGCGCTTGATGGCTTCGATCATGCCGTCGACATCGGGATGGTTGAGGGTGTCCATGTTGAGGTTCTTGTAGACAAAACCGGTGGACACGCCTGCCGGCGGCTTGACCATCAGGATACGGCAATCGGGCATCGCGGGCAGCGGGGTGATGATCTCACCAATCCCCTCCGCCAGGGCGGTTCCGCCTGTGATGCAGTAGGGAATGTCCGCGCCGAGGGTCACGCCGATGTTGTACAGCTCCTCCGTGGAGAGACCGAGCTCATAGAGGCGGTTGATGCCGCGAAGCGTTGCTGCCGCGTCCGAGCTGCCGCCCGCAAGACCCGCGGACATGGGGATCCGCTTATCGAGGGTGATGGCGATGCCGCCCTGGAGCGAGTATTTTTCAAACATCAGCTGTGCCGCGTCATAGACAAGATTGCCGGGGCCCGTCGGAAGCGAGGCGCTGCCGACGGAAAGTGCGATCCCCGGAGCGTCCGTCTTCGTCAGCTTCAGGGTGTCATGCAGGTCGACAGACTGCATGATCATCCGCACATCGTGGTATCCGTTATCCCGCACGCCCGTGACATCGAGCGCCAGGTTGATCTTTGCGTAACCGTATTCCGTTATCGTTTTCATGGACATACTCCTTTCTAAGGATCATCCGCGCGGAACCGTGCTCCGGCGCTCCGGAAGACCCGGAGACAGCCTTCGGCACCATAGCTCCTGTGTCACTTTTCAGTATACGGTTGAAGAACGGAAAATGCAAGGGAGGAAAATACGCCGAAACTTGTGAAAAACTCTTTCCCGGCGAGTTTCGCGAAAAACTTTCGGATATTCCTACAATTCGGTGATCCCGCCGCCAACGAAACATCAGAGATCCCGGCGCGAACGAAACCTCTTTTCCTATCGGAGGGATTGTGGTACAATAAGAGCGATGCGGCGCGGACAGGCGTGCGGGTGCGGAGCGCGGACGGCGCAACATGTGCGTACGAGGCCTGAAAACCGGCGCGATGCATGAACGGAGGTTTTGTATGAAAAAGACAGTAGCAATTCTGTTCGGAGGACAGTCGTCGGAGCACGAGGTATCGTGTGTCTCCGGTGCAACTGTGATCCGAAATCTGGATACCGAAAAATATGACGCGATCCTGATCGGCATCACCAAGGACGGCCGCTGGCTCGCCGTGGATTCCCTTGAGGACGTTGAGAACGGAAACTGGAAGAAGGGCAGGAGGACGGCGATCATCTCGCCCGACCGCAGCCGCAAGGGCGTGCTGACCGTAGACGGCGATCAGGTGACGTTCCGTCCGGTGGACGTTATTTTCCCCGTGCTCCACGGCCTCTATGGAGAGGACGGTACCGTGCAGGGTCTGTTCACCCTCGCGGGAATTCCCTATGTGGGTTGCGGCGTGCTCTGCTCGGCGGTCTCCATGGATAAGCTGTACACCAAGATCGTTGTCGACACCCTCGGCATCCGCCAGGCGGAATATGTCGC
>CADBLW010000048.1 GCA_902795625.1 uncultured Lachnospiraceae bacterium
ATCTCGGCCTGGCAGGAGCGGTGTTCCGTCGCAATCTGCAGGAGCGGAAATACTTCTATGACCTGCGGAGCGAGGGCATTTCCAAATACAGGGTCGTACTCATCAAATTCGGCTATACCGTCGTGTCGCTCACGGTATTTGCGGCTCTTTATGTGGCGGCATTGTATCTGGACATCAAACTGTTCGCGGGAGCGTTCCCTTCGGAGAAGGAAAAGTTTGAGAAGCTCGGCGTCCGGGAAATGATCTGCGGTAAGAACGGTGACGCGTTCGTGCCGGCGTTTCTTGCGACGATCTTTGAGTATCTGACGGCGGCTCTGATCCTTGTGGCGCTGGTGTTCGCGGTTGTGTCGCTGACCTACTCCGCGTTCCGCCGATCGAGACTGTGCGGGATCAACTGCGTGCTTGTCTACGGCGTCATTTTCCTGGCGTTTCTCAAGGTGTACGCGGCGACCGTCAATGGTCTCACGGGCATCACGGCGCATGTGCGCGCCGGCGTGATGCAGCTGTGCCTGTCGATCGCGCTCATGGCATTCGCGCTGTATATGATGCGGAAAATCGTTCCGGATGAGCCCACCGCGGAGCCGTAAAGGCTGCGGCTGATAAGTCCCGGACAAGTCCGACTGCGAGGCAGCAGAGGCTGCGGCCGGAAATTATGACAGATTACTACGGCATATGCCGTTAGGGAGGATAAAACAATGGCTGATGTAAAACCGTTTCGCTGTGTCCGTCCGACACCGGAACTTGCGTCGCGCGTAGCGGCGCTCCCGTATGATGTGTATAACCGCGCTGAGGCGAAGGTGGCTGCTCTGGCGGAGCCTCTGTCGTTTCTGAACATCGACCGCGCGGAGAGCAATCTGCCTGACGATGTCGATACGTACGACGACCGCGTCTACGCGAAGGCGAAGGAGCTTCTCGACGCCCGTGAGGCTGACGGAACGTACCTTACGGATGCGCAGGAATGCTACTATGTCTATGAGCTGATCATGGACGGCCGCTCGCAGACCGGTATCGTGGCATGCGCATCCATCGATGATTACGCAAACGGCGTGATCAAGAAGCATGAAAATACCCGCGAGGAGAAGGAGCAGGATCGTATCCGCCACGTTGACACGTGCAACGCCCAGACCGGCCCGATCTTCCTTGCGTACCGCAGCAATGACGCGATCGCGTCGGTGATGGCGGCATATAAGAACACTGAGCCTTTGTACGCATTTACCGCAGATGACGGGATCACACACAACGTGTGGCGCATCGCCGCTCCGGAGGATGTCGCCGTGATCCGCGCAGCATTTTCCGGGATGAACGCGATCTACATCGCGGACGGACATCACCGTGCGGCTTCGGCCGTCAAGGTGGGCTTCAAGCGCCGCGCTGAGGCGGGAGAGTACACGGGCGACGAGGAGTTCAACTACTTCCTCTCCGTGCTGTTCCCGGAGGACTGTCTGATGATCCTGCCGTACAACCGTGTCGTGAAGGATCTGAACGGTCTGACGAAGGAGGCGTTCCTCGCGGCGGTGGAGGAGCATTTTACGATCCGTGAGATCGGCAGGGAGCAGTATGCGCCGGCGAAGAAGGCGACGTTCGGCATGTTCCTTGATGACGTATGGTATGAGTTAACGGCGAAGGAGGAGCTTGCGGCGATCACGGATCCCGTGGCATCTCTGGACGTCTCTTTATTACAGGACTATCTGCTCGGACCGGTGCTCGGCATCGGTGATCCGCGCGTGGACAAGCGCATCGACTTCATCGGCGGCATCCGCGGCCTTTCGGAGCTGGAGCGCCGGGTTCACAGTGATATGAAGGTGGCATTTGCCATGTACCCGACGCAGATCACGGAGCTTTTTGCCGTGGCGGATGCGGGGCTGTTGATGCCGCCGAAGTCCACCTGGTTTGAGCCGAAGCTCCGCAGCGGATTGTTCATTCACAAATTGGGGTAGTATGAGCATTCTTTCAGTGGAAAATCTTTCGCACGGTTTCGGTGACCGTGCCATATTTCGCGATGTCACGTTCCGGCTCTTGGCCGGCGAGCACATCGGACTTGTCGGAGCCAACGGCGAGGGCAAGAGTACATTTTTCAATATCATCACCGGCGATCTGATGCCGGATGA
>CADBLW010000049.1 GCA_902795625.1 uncultured Lachnospiraceae bacterium
GAATACTCGATCTCGAAGATAACCTCGCTCTCGTCGCGGATCACCTTGTTGACCAGATCATCGACAAACCGCCCTGCGCCGCGGTTGTTGAACCGCTCCGCCTCCTCCCCGAACAGCCAGTCCTTGGAATCGTTACGCACGCAAAGAACGGTGGGAATAACAGTATTCCCACTGCTCGTAATGCTGATGCTGTCAGGCTCTTCCAAAGTCCGTCCGACCGCGATCTGCGTCATTTCCACGCCGAGATCGTAGCCGATAATGATCGCTCTGGGGTTCATAGTTCCTCCGAATTAATTCTTGCGGCTCGAAAGGATCCGAAGCAGACGGATCAACATGTAGATCATGTCCGCGAAGATCAGCCCGGCGCTGAGGACCGCGTTGGCCGTAGTCTTTCTCTTATTCTGCGCTACCGCCCAGTCATATCCGATATATCCCATGAGGATGCCCACGAAGGCAAAGTCGAAGATTCCGGACGACAGTCCCACGCACCACATGACGATTTCACCGACGAGACCGACGATCAGGCAGGAGAACAGCATGCGTCCGATGCCCTTGAAAAACTGCGGATACAGTTCGGCGAGACCGATCATGAGCAGCGTGCAGACACCCATGACACAGAATGCGTACCGGATCGTCGTGATCCTGTACATTGACAGGAACGGCGTGATAAACAAACCGAGCGGGACCACGATCAGGTTGTAGCCGATAAAACTGATCACCGGATTTTCCGTCTTGTGACAAATGATCATGCCGGCAAACATGCCGACAACGTAGATCGCTAACAGGACTGCATAGTTCATGCTCATGATCTGTTTTGTAAACACAAAACACAGGATCGCGTTGACAACGAAACCGTACAGAAGCAGCACGCCGATGATCGTGTTGTATCTCTCAGTTGAGATCTCCTCTCCCGTACCGATGTACTCGTTCTCAACATTCGCGTGCATCGCCGCAGCGGATGCCGCCATGATCTCCATGCTCATGCGCTCCCGGTTCTGCTGTGCAGGATCCGCCGCGGGAATATGTCCCCCTGTGGCAGCGCGGTTCGGATCATAGATGTTGTTTTGATCTGCCATGAATAATACCTACCTTTCTTTTACCTGTATTTCTCCCTTGCTCAGCGGAGCTTATGTCCTCCGCTTACTCCGAAGCCCCCTCGTCAGCCGAATGGAACAGCTGCGAGATGGCAAATTCGTTCTTGATGTAACGGTTCAGCAGGTTCATTGCCTTGTCGGCATCGCGCGCCTGCTCCGCAGCGATGATCTCGTTGATCTGGGCGAACCGGCTGCCGACGTTGCCGATCTTCTTGTCGCCGCCCACGAGAGTAGCCTTCTCCGTGATCACGGTGTCCTCTTCATTGTCCGCCTCATCGCTGATGACGTAGTCCACCGTCTCCCCGGCGAAGAGGATCAGGTCCTTGACAAAGATGCCGTAGCAGATATCCCTCATCGGGAACTCCCTGCGGATGCGCTTGCCCGAGGAACGGTACGAGTAGTCCAGCGTCACCTGATGCTTCGGGTTCGTGCGGTACTCGATCAGGAACTTGTCCTCCAAGCTCTCGGGAAGCGTAAAATACCGCCCGAAATTCAAAAACTCCGGCAGCACCTTGCCCTTGGCCTCCATCCGGATCAGCCAGTACTCCGCAAAATCCTGCTCCTCCTTCGTGAGCGTCTCCTGCTCCGCGTACTGCCGCAGCAGCGCGAGCACGCACACGTCGTTGTCCTCGCGGTAAACCGTGCGGCGGATGATGTTGATCGTCGTCTCGCCCATCGGAAGGTCCGCGGTCAGATACTTGTACGCCATGTAGGTCACGTACGCGCGGATCAGGTTGCGGTCGCTGCCCGGCCGGTCGTAGGACTTGATGAGCGCGTCACCGTACGGAAGGTAAGACTCCGTGAAGAGGATCTGCGCGATCAGGCGCTCCTCCAGGGCATCCGCCCGGAGACCCGCCGCGTCGGCCTCCTCCCATACGTGGTAGAGGATCTGTGTCTTCGCCTGAAGGTTCCGGACCAGATAATCCATCGTCCGCTCCCCGCGCCTTCCCTGCGTGAACAGGTAATAGTACAGGTCGTTGAGGATCGGCGTCGGTTCCTCGGTCATTTCCCGCGGAATGGATGCGCAGAAGCGCTCCAGAAGACGGATATCCACATCCTCGCAGCCGTAGCGGTCCAGAAGCTCCAGCACCTGGTCCACCTGGTCTCTCAGGATCAGCAGACCGATCAGACGCCCGCGCTGCTTCGACGGGATCGCCGCGTAGTTTAACCGCCCGAGAAGCTCCTCTAAAGCCTCGTCGCGGAAATTGTCATAGTAATACAGGACGAGCGTGCGCAGCAGCTCCTCGCGGAACTCGTCCCGCAGTTCCAGCACTCTGCACGCCTTCTTGCGGAGAACCACGGAGTTCGCGTCAAACCGTCCCTCCGCCTGCGCCTTCGCCACCATGTGCAGAAGGATGTGTGTGTTGTCCGGGTACGCCTCATACGCCTCGCCGTACAGGTTCTCGCAGTGCATGAGCCTGTGCATTTTGTAAGGAATGCCGCTCACATAGCGGTCGTGGTTCGCGTCCATGAACGCGATGACCGCGCCGTCGGTGTAGATGTCCACCTGGGCGCGCCCGTTGGCGAGTGCCACCACGGATTCCTCCGCGAGCTCCGGATGAGCGATGCACACATAGTGGATGTTCGGGGCCGCGCACTCGATCTCCGCGCGGAACGCGAGCTTGTCGAGCTTCGCCATCACCTTGTCGCGGTAATCGTC
>CADBLW010000050.1 GCA_902795625.1 uncultured Lachnospiraceae bacterium
ACAGATTGTTACGCTCGGCGAGATCATGCTTCGGCTCTCAACGCCGGGATATCAGCGGTTTGTACAGGCCGATTCCTTTGATGTATGTTACGGCGGCGGTGAGGCCAATGTCGCGGTTTCGCTGGCGGGGTTCGGGTACGATGTTTCGTACGTGACCAAGCTCCCGGACAATGAGATCGGTGACAGCGCTCTTATGGCGCTTCGCAGAGAGGGAGTCGACTGCTCACACATCGCGCGCGGCGGCGAGCGCCTCGGCATCTATTACCTGGAGACCGGCGCTTCGGTGCGTCCGTCCAAGGTGATCTACGACCGTGCTCACTCCGCGATCGCGGAGGCAGTGCCGGAGAACTTCGATTTCGACGCGATCTTTGACGGCGCAAAATGGTTCCATTTTACGGGGATCACGCCCGCTCTGAGCGACAGCGCGGCGGCGGTTACGAAGGCAGCTCTGATCGCTGCCAAGAAGCACGGACTTACGGTTTCCTGCGATCTCAACTACCGCAAGAAGCTGTGGAGCAGCGAGAAGGCGAAAGCGGTCATGACAGACCTGATGCAGTATGTGGATGTGTGCATCGGCAACGAGGAGGACGCGCAGAAGGTTCTCGGGTTCGTTCCGGGCAACACCGATGTGACCAAGGGCTCGCTCGAGCTGGCCGGATACGAGGCGATGTTTAAGCAGATGAAGGAACGCTTCGGGTTCCGGTATGTCGTGAGCTCCCTGCGGGAGAGCTTTTCCGCGACGGACAATGCGTGGTCCGCGGCGATTTATGACGGTGAGAGCTTCTATCACTCGAAGACCTACAAGCTTCATATCGTCGACCGCGTGGGCGGCGGAGATTCCTTCGCAGCAGGCCTGATCTGCGGACTGATGGACGGAAAGAGCGCATCTGAGGCGCTGGAGTTCGCGGTGGCGGCGAGTGCTCTCAAGCACACGATCCCCGGCGATTTCAACCATGTGAAGCGCGCCGAGGTCGAGACGCTGGCAGGCGGTGACGGAAGCGGACGCGTGCAGAGGTAAGGAACCCTGCGGAATGCGGGAAACCGGCGGAATGCGGGGACCGGCGATATGCGGGAATGAGTAATGCAGAAACCAACGGGTGAATTGCCCGTGGCAGATAGATTTTCAGGAGGGAAAGGTAATGAAGATTCAAAATGTCAATGATGCCGCATTTGAGGCATACGGAAGAGTTGTTACGGGGTATGATACGGACGAGCTTCTCAAGGTTCTCACGGAGACGACACCCGCACCGGTGGATTCGGTCGTATATGTTCCGTCGGATGCAGCGCTTGAGGCTACTCCGGCAATGAAGGATTTTACGTATAACTGCTATGGCGGAATGCCGATCCAGATCGGCTACTGCAACGGCACGAACACGAAGCTCAACTGCCTTGAGTACCATCGTGACAGCGAGATTGATATCGCGGCGACGGACTGCATTTTACTGCTTGCGAAGCAGCAGGACTGCATGGGCAAGATGCTCGACACCTCGAAGGTTGAGGCGTTCTTCTGCCCGGCAGGCACAGGCGTTGAACTCTATGCTACGACGCTTCACTATGCACCCTGCAGCGCGAAGCTCGGCGCTCAGTTCCGCGTGGTTATCGTGCTTCCGAAGGGAACCAACTATGACAAGCCGGAGATCACCGTGAAGAATGCGGACGACGCAAGACTGTTCGCATCCAACAAGTGGCTCATCGCTCATCCCGAGGCTTCCGAGGCGAAGCAGGGCGCGGTTATCGGCCTTACCGGCGTGAACATCGACATTGCAGAGGATATTCAGTGATCATTTGACTATTTATGAGATGAGGTAGCAACATGAAGTGTCCTTATTGTGGAGCAGAAAATACACGGGTTATCGACTCGAGACCGGTGGAGGAATCAAACTCCATTCGCCGCAGAAGACAGTGCGACGAGTGTGATAAGCGGTTTACTACCTATGAGAAGGTGGAGACGATCCCGCTTGTCGTTATCAAGAAAGGCAATGTGCGGCAGACGTATGACCGTGCCAAGATCGAGGCGGGAGTGTACGCATCGTGCCACAAGCGTCCGATCAGCGTGGAGCAGATCCGTCAGCTGGTCGACGAGGTCGAGACTGAGATTTTCTCCATGGAGGAGAAGGAGATTCCGAGCTACCGCATCGGCGAGCTTGTGATGGACAAGCTCAAGAAGCTTGACGAGGTTGCCTACGTCAGATTTGCCTCGGTGTATCGCGAGTTCAAGGACGTCAACACATTCATGGATGAGCTCAAGACACTGCTCGATCATGAAGATACGTCAAAATGACCAAAATAAAAGGTTCATTTTCTACAGGTTGACTGTCACCTGCAAATGAAACATGTTTTTCAGCGGCTTTTCGTGAAAACGGAAGGCCGCTTTTTCGTTTATCCTGCGAATGGAAATGCGTCGGAAAAAGACGTATCATGTGGGCAATCAGCGGACCGCAGGGCGGACTGCGGTTACAAGTAATGGTTCAGTGTGTTCGGAGGATGGTATGATCTGTTCGGTGTACAGCTTTTCAGTGTCGGGGATTGAGGCATCGGTTATCAGGGTGGAGACGGATGTCTCCGGCGGATTGCCCGGGATCGATCTCGTCGGATACCTGTCTGGGGAGGTCCGCGAGGCGAGAGAACGGGTGCGTGTGGCGATCAAGAACTCCGGGTTTCACATGCCCGCGAAACGGATCACGGTCAACCTTTCGCCGGCGGATGAGCGCAAGGGAGGAACCGGCTATGATCTGCCGATCGCGATGGGGATCCTGTGCGCGTTGGAGATCTTGCCGTCGGAGCTGACGGACGGATACGGGTTCGTGGGGGAACTCGGTCTGGACGGCAATGTCCGCGGCGTACCGGGGATACTCTCGTGCGTGTACGAGGCGAAACGCGCCGGCTTTCACTCCGTGATGATCCCCGCGGCGAACATTGAGGAGGGAGCGCTCGTCGAGGGTATCTGCGTATACGGAGTAGAATCGCTGGCGGATGCCGTGAGGCATTTTACGGATACGGGCGGAACGATGGCGGTTCCCGTGAAGTGGGAATCCGCGGAAGAGCCGGAAGGAATTGACGATTTTGCGCAGATCCGCGGGCAGTTTCTGGCCAAGCGGGCCGCGGAGATTGCGGTGGCGGGAATGCATAACCTGCTGCTGACCGGGCCGCCCGGTTCCGGCAAGACGATGCTTGCAAGCCGGATCCCCGGTATCATGCCGCGGATGACCTTTGAGGAGAGCCTGGAGCTAACGAAAATATACAGCGTTGCCGGAATGCTGCCGTCTGAGGGAGGGATGATGCGGACAAGACCGTTCCGCGCGCCGCACCATACCGCGACGATCCCGGCGCTTGCGGGCGGTGGGCGTATGCCGATCCCCGGGGAGGTTTCCCTGGCGACCCACGGGGTTTTGTTCCTCGATGAATTCCCGGAGTTTCACAGGGCGAATATCGAGGTGCTTCGGGAACCGCTGGAGGAGAAGCGCATACATGTGGCAAGGCTCAACGGTAATGTGGAATTCCCCGCCAAATTCATGCTTGTCGCCGCGATGAACCCTTGTCCCTGCGGGTATTATCCGGATCGGAACCGCTGTTCCTGCACGGCGGATATGATCCGAAGGTACCAGGGACGGATCAGCCGACCGATCCTCGACCGGATCGATCTGTGTGCTGCGATGCCGGGGATCCGAGTTCAGGAACTGACCTCGAAGGATGCGCCGGCGGGGGATACGAGCAGGCAGATACGGCGGCGCGTGGAAAAAGCTATCGCGATGCAGCGGAAGAGGTACCGCGGCACCGCGTACCGGTATAACTCCGAGGTGTCCGGCGACATGGCTGACCGGTTGTTCCGAATGGATCACGGCGCCTCGGAACTGTTGACTTTGTACGCGGAGAAGACAGGCTGTTCGGCGAGGAGCTACTACCGATTAAAACGTGTGGCGAGGACCGTGGCGGATCTGGAGGGCTCGGAGACGGTGGAGAACCGCCATATGACGGAAGCCATCGGTTACCGCATGGAGGAGGACGGCCATGTCATGTGAGGAATACCATGCGATGTGGCTCTGCTGCACCGTGACCGACAATGCCGTGAAGCGGAGACTCCTGGCCGCGTTCGGGACTCCATGCGCCGTCTATGAAGCGTCTAAGGAAGAACTGCAGAATGAAGCGGCTCTCGACGAGGAACTTGCAGAACGTCTCGTTTCATCGAGAACAGCAGCATTCCTTGATCGTCTGTTGAAGCGGGTGGAAAGGGACGCCATCAGGTTTCTGTGGCATGAGAATGAGGAATTTCCAGAGAGACTGAAGGAGATTCACGACCCGCCCCTCGGGCTGTTTGTACAGGGACGCGTTCCGTGGAAAAACGGCGCGAACGGAGCGTATGTGAAAGGCGGGATCGCCGTGGCGATCGTCGGCACCCGTCAGTCGTCTCCCTACGGGGAGTTTGTCGCGAAACAGTTCGGGCAGGGCTTTGCGGATGCCGGCATTCCTGTGGTCAGCGGGCTGGCCATGGGAATCGATGCCGCAGCGCATCAGGGGTGTCTTGCCGGGGACGGCTTTCCCGTTGCGGTTCTCGGGTCGGGGATCGGAGCGGCGTATCCGCGCAACAACACAATACTGTTTCGAAACGTCATAGACCGGGGATGCGTCGTCTCCGAATACGGTCCGGGAGTACCGGCGCTCGCGCATCATTTTCCGCATCGGAACCGTCTGATCGCCGGGCTTGCCGACGGGGTGGTGGTCGTGGAGGCACAGGCGAGAAGCGGCACGCTGATCACGGTGGACAGAGCGCTGGAACAGGGCAAGAGTGTCTATGTCGTGCCGGGGAGAGTGACCGACCGAAACAGTATCGGATGCAACCAGCTGATCCGGGAGGGAGCACAGCTGGTGACGGACCCGGGGGAGGTGATGGCGGACCTCGCGGCACAGACCGGGGTACCGATTTATATGCAGGGCGATGACGGAAGCATGCGGTTTCTCACGCGCGAGGAGGAAACCGGCAGGCCCCGGAACGCTCATGATAAAAAAGAAAAAATGCCCCTTGCAAGCAACGAAAAAATAGTGTATGCTTTTTTGCGTTTAAGTCCGAAACACTTTGATCAGCTGATCTGGGAGTCCGGCCTTGCGCCTTCGGAGCTCACGAACGTACTGTTTTCGCTTGAGCGGGAAGGCCTCGTGGAGCGTATCTCTCCGGGCTGCTTCAGTGTCAAGGACACGGGTCGGAATGACCGGTGAGAATCGGACAATGAGTGCGATGAACGGTTTATCGCATTGCGTGAACGGAGGAAAGTATGTCAAAGTACCTTGTGATCGTGGAGTCGCCTGCCAAGGCGAAGACGATTCAAAAGTTCCTGGGCAAGGACTATAAGGTAATCGCTTCGGGCGGTCATGTGCGAGACCTTCCGAAGAGTACACTGGGAGTTGATACGGACAAGGATTTCGATCCGCACTACATCACCATCCGCGGAAAGGGAGATTTGCTGGCAGAGCTCCGCAAGGAAGTCAAGAAGGCGAAGAAGATCTATCTTGCAACCGACCCCGACCGTGAGGGAGAGGCCATCTCCTGGCATTTGATGCAGGTGCTGAAGCTGAACGCCAAGGATACGAAGCGTATCACATTTAACGAGATTACGAAAAATGCGGTTACATCCTCTTTGGCAGGAGCCCGCAGTGTAAATATGGACCTGGTGGACGCGCAGCAGGCGCGCCGCGTGCTTGACCGCATGGTAGGCTATGAGATCAGCCCGATCCTCTGGTCCAAGGTTAAGAGGGGCTTAAGCGCTGGCCGTGTACAGTCGGTCACGCTGCGCATCATCAGCGACCGTGAGAACGAGATCGCTGCATTTGACAAGAGAGAATTCTGGACGATCGAGGGCAAATTCTTCGACGGCACGCACAAGGAGCCCATCAGCGCGGTATACACCGCGGACGGACATCGCGCGGAGCTTGCGTCGGAGGCTGAGGCGAAGAAGATCATCGCTGCCGTTGAGGGTGCGACGTTCAGTGTAACCGACCGCAAGGCGAGCGAGCGCCGTCTGAAGGCCCCGCTTCCGTATACGACGAGTACGCTGCAGCAGGATGCTTCGAGGAAGCTGAACTACAGCACGCAGAAGACCATGCGTGTCGCGCAGCAGTTATATGAAGGCGTGGAGGTCAAGGGACACGGCAGCATCGGTCTGATCACCTACCTGAGAACCGATTCGACGCGTGTCAGCGAGGAGGCCGCAAAGATGGCTTCCGATTACATCCGCGCAAAATACGGAGAGGAATTCCTCGGTGCCGATCGCGATGCGTCCGACTCGGGTAAGAAGATCCAGGACGCGCATGAAGCGATCCGTCCTACCTATATTGATATTACACCGGCATCCGTCAAGGATCAGCTTTCGAACGAGCAGTTCCGCCTGTACCAACTGATCTGGAAGCGCTTCATCGCAAGCCGCATGGCGGAGTGCGTATCGAGCGTGACGACCTTCACGATCAGCGACGGAAAGCATGCATTTGCCGCAAGCGCGACGAAATGTGTGTTTGAAGGCTACCGCAGCGTATACTCCGAAGCCGAGGAGGAGAAGGATAGCGAGAAGAATGCCCGTTACGTGCCGGAGGTCGGCGCGACGTTCGCGCGGGCGGAAGTGGAAGGCGAGCAGCATTTTACGCAGCCGCCGGCACATTACACGGAGGCGAGCCTCGTCCACACGATGGAGGAGCTGGGCATCGGCCGTCCGAGTACGTATGCGCCTACGATCACGACGCTCCTCACGAGACACTACATCGCCAAGGACGGTAAGAGCCTGTTTGTGACGGATCTCGGCGAGGCGGTCAATGAAATGATGAAGAAGGCTTTCCCCTCCATCGTAGCGGTGGATTTCACCGCCAACATGGAGCTGTTGCTCGACGGTGTCGAGGAGGGAAGCGTCAACTGGAAGAATCTCATCCGAAACTTCTATCCGGATCTTACTGCCGCGGTCGCGTCTGCGGAGAAGGAGCTGGAGTCCGTGAAGATCGCGGATGAGGTTACGGACCAGCCGTGCGAGGAGTGCGGACGCATGCTGGTCATCAAGTACGGCCCGCACGGAAAATTCCTGGCTTGCCCGGGATTTCCGGAGTGCCGCTTTACAAAGCCTTACGTTGAAAAGACGTCGATTCCCTGTCCGAACTGCGGCAAGGAACTGATCATTCGCCGTACCAAGCGCGGCAAGCGCTATTACGGCTGCTCCGGCTATCCGGAGTGTGAATATATGTCGTGGCAGGCGCCGAAGGGATTGTCCGGGAATGCGTCGGAGCAGCCGGACGCTGAGTAAGTGACCGGCACACCGGCGGTGACCGACGGAACCTGAAGGCAGACACGGCATCGTGTATGGCAGCATAAGCGGGGCAATGCATATGGAACAGATACGGGTGAACGGCAGTCAGCCGTACGATCTGTGGTTCGGGAGGGGAGCGTTCGGACAGCTTACGGAACAGCTTCCTGCGAGATGCCCGGACATACGATCGGCATGTTTGATCTGCGATGAGACAGTGGCAGCGTTGTATGCCGAACCGGGGGAGCAGGTGCTTCGCGGGCTCGGATATGCGGTGTCACGCTTTTCGTTTCCGGATACAGTCGATCCGAGGACACTGGAGATCTACGAGAAGCTGATCATCCATCTTCAGAATACCGGTATGCAGAGCAACGGAATACTCGTTGCGATGGGCGGCACCAGGGTACAGCGCCTTGCGGGATTTGCCGCGGGAACCTTCGGTGACGGCCTTATGTGGGTTGCCGCGCCGACAACGCTGTCCGGCATGATCGAGCCTCGTTGCGGGGAGCGGTACGGCCTGCGCATCGGAAAAACAAAAGATGCCATAGGAGTTGTAAAACCGCCCGTGCTCGCAGTGTGTGACACGGAGTATCTGGATACGCTGCCGGATGCGCAGGTGCGAAGCGGCTACGCGCATGTCGTACGGTATTCCGTCATGGGCTTCAGCCCTGTGACGAAGAGCCTTCCGAAGATCCGTGATCTGAAGATCCCGGAGGCGGGCTGCAGCGCAGAGCTGCCGTCGGAGGAGACGCTGCTTGCGTGCGTACGTGCTGCGGCAGAGACAGCGGGCAACGCATTTTCCGATTATGCGGGTGAGCTTGCCACTGCGATCGAGGAGGCATCCGCCTTTGAGATTTCGAGGGGATACGCGCTGGCTTCCGCCATGGGCGTTCTGGCACAGCTGTCGGTAAAGGCAGGGTACTGTGACCGCAAGAGATACCGGTATCTCGCAACAAGACTGATGCAGTTCGGCCTTCCTACGGGAACATCGCTTTCGTGGGATGAGATCCGTGATCGTCTTCCCTCGACAACCGTGGAAGCGACAACCGTGGAACAGGATAAGGATAATGCCGATGCACAGACCGTATCGTGCGTCGTTTTGATGGATGTCGGATGCGCCGCAGTAACGATGACGGCGGAGGAGTATGAGCGGAATATGCGCGGCGCGTTCGCGACGTGCAGAACCGTCTGCGCCGGATTGGTCAACCCGGAGGAATTGTATCTTCCGTACTCCAAGGAGCTTGTGATCCGCATGGCGCTCGCATGGTTTCTGGACGGGTTTTCCTTGCTCGATCTCTCGGAGATGCCGGGGGATGACATAAAAGCGATGGGCAGCAGCCTTCGTGAACTTCTGACCGTGGAAAATCTCGCGCTTCCCTGCGGAGAGAGCGCTACGGTGCTCAGACTGCTTCTTCCGCTCATCGGCGTGATCGATCTCGATGATGTACATTTTTCGCTCGGCGCGGGACTGTATTTGCGGCCCCATGAGGATTTTCTGCAGCTGCTGCGGGAACACGGCATGACGATCACGACGGACGACGGCAAACGGGAGTTTGTCGCAAGCGGACGTCTTTCGCCGGGAGCGTACAGCATAACGAACCGGAACGCGGCGGAGCAGGTGTGCGGACTTTTGTTCACGCTTCCGTTGCTGCACGGGGACAGCACGATCCTGATCCCGGACAACATGTACCGGAAGAACCTGATCCATATGACCGTCAACATCCTGCATATGGCGGGAGTGGAA
>CADBLW010000051.1 GCA_902795625.1 uncultured Lachnospiraceae bacterium
CCTACCGGAGAGCCGGAACCGTCCGGTGAGCCGACGCCGACGATCGAACTGATCACGGAGCTTCCGGAGAAGTGGGATGTGAGCGAGCAGACGCTCGAAGAGCTGCGCGTCAAATACGCTCAGTTCGCGGAAACGCGCAAGGAGTCGATGCTTGAACTGCTCAAGAACCAGTATGACCGCACCGGCCGTCCGGCCACGCAGACATTTCTCAAGGACGTGATCCGTCCGAGCGAGTTGCTCGGCCCGCAGTATATGGAGTCGCTGCTGGATTTCTGGGTTTTTGAGACGTGGACGTATTTAGATGTTGCGTACGAATATGACACGGAACCGATGCTCATCTGCCAGTATTTTCTGTATTTTCCGGAGAATCGGTACGGCGTACACGAGAAAAAGCTTCTGTACCAGATGAATTGCGGCACGAAGAAGCTTTCGGAAGACGCGAGCCTTCGCACCGGCATTGCGTTCAATGAGAATGAGGGCCGTTACCTGATCGCATATGCGGAGACGAAGCGTGAGGATGTGGATACGGATTGGATCCGCACGACGTATGTCTATGACAGGACCACGGGTGTTCCGAGTTATACGCTTCATTTGGAGCGTGAATTCCGCACGGACAAGGACGGCAACCGGTCGCTTACAGCGGCGAAGTTTGAGTGCCTTTTCAAGGAAGAAGAGGTAACGCAGTGGGGCAAATTCCGGTGTGACGGTGTCGTGCCTCTCGGCAGTGTCGGTGAATATACGAGCAGGCAGGCGGCGGAAGCGGTTTGCAAGGAAGCTTATGAATCGTGGGTGAGGGATACGATCTCCGGTGAAGGCGGCGATCTGGAACCGGTGCACTTCAGCTTCAAGTATGAGCTTCAGGAGAGGGATGAAATGTACGTCATGGTCATTACCGACGCTAAGGTGAAGGTTGACTATCTTGATGGTGCTGACTGGCCGGACGCGGCTTGGACAGAGAAGTGAGTCCGCGCAGCGGAATGAGCCCGCGCAGCGAAGTGAGCCCTCGCAGAGGATGATCTGTGAAACGCGGAGGTACTCTGCGGTTTGATTGTGATCATGAAAGGTTTTTAATCGTGAAACGGAAAATGCGGTGGGATCGCCGAGTGACGATCTCCACCGCATTGTTTATTCTCTGATTGTTTTATCATCCGGTTGTTATATTATCCGTTTAAGATACCGCAATAGATTATTGCGTACACGCAGGTCGGATCCGGGGTGTGTCACCGGATCTGCTTCGAACCGCCGTTCCGGGGTTACGAGTATCTGCGGCTGATGCGTCCTGCGCGTACGATGCAGACGATGATGTTGACGAGAAAAATGACGAGCATCAGCGGGAACAGGAAGACCGGCGCGTCGGTGTTCCGGACCTGGCACACGAAGATCGTGGTCATGGTTGCCGTAATCGTCAGAAGCATCACATCCAGCATGTTTCTGACGCAGGCTGCGATGTAGGGCGCGTTGGCCTCGGTCACCTTGATACTCGGAAGGTTCCACGCAGCGGGAAACATGCCGACGATGATCAGGGACGGAAGCAGGACAAGCAGTACGCCGGGCAGTGTAAAGACGGAATTGCGGCTGCCGTAGCCACTGATCTTGCCGAGAATCCCGAACTGCGTCGGGATCTGCTCGGGAAGGCGGTCATGCGCGGCCGCAGCGTATATGAACATGCCGATGACTGCGATCAGGCAGACGGCATACACGATGATATCAATCTTACGTTGATGAATGTTGGCCATAGGTACCTCCGGTCAGTATTGTGCGCAGGGGTGTCGGGCGCCGGCGGGAACGAAGCAGCCGTCGGGCGAAGACCTGCCGGCTCAGGAAATGTCCAGATCCGGCGGAACGTCCAGCTCCTTCGGACGGGGACTTCCGTTCTTCTTTCGCTGACGGACACACTCCGTCAGGAGGTATTCGATCTGGCCGTTGACCGACCGAAAATCGTCCTCCGCCCACGCAGCGATCGCATTGTATAACGACTCCGAAAGACGGAGCGGTATTTGTTTCTTCTCTGCCATGGGAGCCTCCTCTCTGAAATCAGGGCTATGCGGATGGGCCGCGCAGTGCGGTCCATCCGCGTGTATTGTTACTTAGGAGCCGCAGCGGTCCGATATCCGTGATCCGTCACGGCCGGCTGTCAGAGCAGGTTGTCAGTACAGGCTGCCGGAGTTGACTACGGGCTGTGCGTCATGGTTGCCGCAGAGGACAACCAACAGGTTCGAAACCATCGAGGCTTTGCGCTCCTCGTCGAGGTCGATGGTGTTGTTTTCCTTGAGGCGCTCAAGAGCGAGCTCTACCATGCCGACGGCGCCGTCCACGATCATCTTGCGGGCATCGATGATAGCCGAAGCCTGCTGGCGCTGCAGCATTGCCGCCGCGATCTCGGGTGCGTAGGCAAGGTACGTGATACGTGCCTCGAGGATGCGGAGACCTGCGATCGCTACGCGATCCTGGATCTCCTGGCGGATGCGGTCCGCGACGATCTCGCTGGAGCCGCGAAGGCTGCCTTCGTCCGCGATGCCGTCACCGGTGGTGTCAACGCCCTGTGCCACATCGTAGGGATAGATGCGCACGATGTTGCGGAGGGAAGTGTCGCACTGCAGCGAGAGATATTCCTTGAAGTTCTCCACGTTGAAGACTGCCTTGGCAGTGTCCTCGATGCTCCAGGTAACTGCGATGCCGATCTCCACGGGCGTTCCGAGACGATCGTTGATCTTCTGGCGGTTGTTGTTGAGCGTCATGACCTTGAGGGAAAGCTTGTTGTTCACAAGTCCGAGACCGGACACGGAAGCGAGGGAAACGGGATTTTCCGTCTTCACATCGCCGCTCTGGTTGAGTTGCGTCTTGGCAGCCGGGTTGATCGAGGTGCAGAACGGATTGACCCAGAAGAAACCGTCGCCGCGGATCGTGCCGTAGTAACGGCCGAACAGCGTGAGCACAAGTGCCTCCTGCGGCTTCAGTACGCGAAGGCCGAGAAGCGGGAACCAGCCGATGCTGAGAATGATCGCCGCAGCGACGATCATCGGAATATTGGGCTCGTCCATGACGCCGAAGACCAGAAGCACAATGCCTCCGATGTAGACAAGCAGCGTGAGCATCAGTACAAGCATGCCGTTCTTATGGTGCTTCAGCGTGATCTCCGAACACCCGGAAAGGGCGTTGCGGGAATCGTTCTTTAGGTTGTTACCGATTTGATTACTCATTGTAAATCCTCCTCATGGAATATATGTTAACCAAATTACGCATCAAGTGATATCAATTTGATATCGTCCTGATAGAAAAATATCACACCTCAAAACAATTGTCAATAGGATTTACAAATATTTTTCGAAATTTCGGACGGCACCGCAAAATCCTTCCGGAAATACATGTGCTTGTTGCCGTGATACGTAAAATACTATATAATAAAGACCTGCGGGACCTCTTTGGCCGCAACGGGTACCGCAGCGTGCCGCGGATGAATTTCCGCCGGAGGATTTTGAGACCGAGAGGAACTGAGAATGAAACGAACGCTTTCCGTAACGGAATGGCATCTGCTGGCGGAGGAAGGAAACGCGCCTCCGGTGCGTATCCAGCTTCAGGGAAACAGCATGTTTCCGTTGATCCGCGTGAACCGGGACTATGTCACGGTCGCGGCCCCGGACGGAGAATTTGCGGTCGGGGATATCGTTCTGTTCGCGGATGAGAAGAGAGATCGGTACGTCATGCACCGGGTGTGGGAGGTGAAGGAAGACCGGATCCTGACCTGGGGCGACAACTGTGACGGGCCGGACGGCTGGCTTCCGCTGTCCGCGGTCTGGGGCAAAGCCGTGTTGATCGAGCGCGGGCGGAGACGCATCGTTCCGGAACCGAAGAAGGGGATGCGGCGCGCAAAACTGTGGCACCGGCTCGGAAAGGTGTACCGGTTTGCGGCGAAGGTGAAGAATAAGATTTTTCAACGAAAGTAGCAGGGGTTGTTATGTATTACTATAAGATCGCGGAGGTGACATTGTGTTCCTTCCTGCCGATTCACTTCTACGAAGAGTTTTTGTGTGAGCCGTGCGAGGCGGATATTACGCTGGAGAATACGGACGAGCTGCCGCCGGAGGGCGAGGACATCAACGCGGGTGATTTTATGCACAGGCAGCTGAAGGACGGCTGGTTTTTCCACCTGGAATACTCCGACAAAACAGGCATGTACATGAACAGCGAGTATACAAAGCTGCGGCTGCTCGGTTACGATAAAGAAGAAATACGCGGAGTGTACGGTTGGTATGTACGGATCGCGATCGAGTGCAGGCTGGCGTATCAAGGGTATGTTCCGCTTCATTCCGCGGCGATCGAGGTACAGGGAGAGGCGTATGCATTTTCCGGAAACTCCGGGATCGGAAAGTCCACCCGCGCCGAGGCGTGGATCGAGGCGCTTGACGCGACGCTGATCAGCGGCGACCGACCCCTGATCGACGTGAAAAACCTGATGGTCTACGGTGTTCCGTGGGATGGGAAGGAAAAATGCTTCCGAAATGTGCATTTTCCGATCAAGGCTATCTGTGAGGTGCGCCGCTCGGACACGGTGTATGCGCGTGTGATGAGTTTTAAGCAGCGGCGGAAGCTTTTGCTGCGGCAGTGTTTTATGCCCATGTGGGATATGGGGCTTGCGGCGATCCAGATGAGCAATCTGAGGAAATTGGCCGAAACCGCGGAGATGGTCCGGGTGTTCAGCGGGCCGACGGCGGAGGACGCGAGAGAATTATATCGGGTATTACAACAACGTGAGTATAAGAAGGAGGAGGCTGACATGAAAGCAAAAGAGGGGTTTGTGCTGCGGCACGTGGTGGATGAGTACATCCTTATGCCCACAGGCGACAACATCAGCAAGTTCAACGGAACGGTGCTTCTCAACGAGGTGGCAGCGTTCGTGTGGGATAAGCTTCAGAATCCAGTGTCAAAGGATGATATTCTCGAGGCCATGCTGAATGAGTATGAGGTGGACCGGGAAACCGCGACGGCCGATCTGGACGCGCTGCTTGCGAAGCTGAGCGGGTACGGCGTGATCGAGGAGGACTGATGCGGTATGGCGGAAGAGACGAAGAACGAAAAGCCTAATGAGGGCCTTGAGTTCCTTGAGTGGCTCCGCACGAAAGACGGCAAAGCGGAGAAAAATTACCGGGGTTTCAAGCAGTATCTTGAGTCCCGTGCGCGCGGAAAAGGGGTGCCGATCAGCGGACAGTTCGAGCTGACGCCGCTGTGTAATTTTGATTGCAAAATGTGCTACGTGCATCTCAGTCAGGACCGGATGAACGGGAGAGAAATTCTTTCCGTTGAAACGTGGAAGGACCTGATCCATCAGGCCTGGGAGGCAGGCATGATCAAGGCGTCATTGACCGGAGGCGAGTGCCTGACATACCCGGGCTTTGACGAGATCTTTCTGTATCTTCACAGCCTCGGATGTGAAGTCGGGGTGCTTACCAACGGCTTCCTGCTCGATGAGAAGAGACTGGAATTTTTCAAGGAACATATGCCTGCGCTGATCCAGGTTACGCTGTATGGCTATGACGAGGAATCGTACATGCGGGTTACCGGCCGGCGCGGGTTTAAGACAGTGACCGAGAATATCCGCAGAGCCGTGGATGCCGGCATGCCGCTGCAGGTGAGTATTACTCCCAACAGTTTTCTGGGACGGGACGTGTTGGAAACCGTTCGTGTCGCTAATACCCTTGCGAAGAAAGTGATCGTCAATTCCATGCTTTTCACACCGAGAGAGGAAACCGGCAGGTCCGATCAAAAGGAAGACTTGGATGATGATCTGTATGTGGACATTTATCATCTGATCGATGAGATATATGGGCGTGAGAAGCGAACAATCAATGCGGATAAGCTTCCGCCGGTCGGAGGGCCGTATCATGAGTGCAGCGAGTGCGGACTGCTTTGCGGCGGCGGACGGTCTTCTTTCGTTGTCGATTGGAGAGGAACCCTGATGCCGTGCAACCGTATGAATATAATCCATGCGGATCTGCTGCAGGAAGGCTTTGCCGCGGCCTGGAAGAAGGTCAATGGGGAAGCGTGCAGCTGGCCGAGGGTGCCGGAGTGCAAGGGATGTCCCTATGATAAGGTATGCAATCATTGTGCAGGAAACATGCTTCGTTACGCAAAGCCCGGACAGCAGCCGACAGGCCTGTGTGAAAAGATAAAATACTATGTACAGTGTGGGGTACGTGATCTGCCGGATTGCGAGTAGGCGAATTTAGGAGTACCGGCGACATAAAAAAACATTGCAATCAATACTATGAGATGATATACTCAGCTATACAGTTGTTGTGTCACAACAAATCTATAGGAGGGTAGCAGAGATGAAGAAACAATATGGAACTCCCGAAGCGGAGAAGCTGGAGTTTGATTACAAGGACGCGATTGTCGCATCCGCAGGTGTGTGCTACATGGCGATTGATGCTCCGGCCGGTATTGAAGGTCAAACACCTTGCCAGCCCGAGCCGCAGCCCGATATGGATGTGGATTCCGCAGCGCCGTGAGTAAACAGGCGACAAGTATAAAGGAGGATAGCAGAGATGAAAAAGCAGTATGGCACTCCCGATGCGGAGAAGCTGGAGTTTGATTACAAGGACGCGGTTGTCGCATCTTCTATTTGCTGGTATCAGGATGATGACAATGATTGTCCATGGACTTCTGATGACAACAATGAGCCGGAAGGTGTAAGACCGTAAGGAAACAGCGAAACAGGCGGGGCATTTGCCCCGCCTTAACTATTTGATCTCTGATTTTTATGCTTCCCGGCTTCCTGCCAGGTACAGCGTCTTGTAGAAGCTTTCACGGGCCATCAACGTGTCGTGTGTGCCCTGCTCGATCACATTGCCGTCTTTCATCACCAGGATGAGGTCGGCATTTTTTATTGTCGAGAGGCGGTGCGCGACGATGAAACTCGTGCGGCCGCGCATCATCGCGGAAAATGCATCCTGAATTTTCCACTCGGTACGAGTATCAATCGAGGAGGTAGCTTCGTCGAGGATGAGGATCGGCGGCAGGCAGAGCATGACGCGGGCGATGCACAAAAGCTGCCGCTGGCCGGCGGAAAGTCCGCCGCCGTGCTCGCCGAGGACGGTGTCGTAGCCGTCGGGAAGTCGCCGGATGAAGCTGTGGGCGTGGGCCGCTTTGGCGGCCTCTTTGATCTCCTCGTCGGTGGCGTCCGGCTTGCCCATGGCAATGTTGTCGCGGATGGTGCCGTCGGAGAGCCAGGTGTCCTGCAGTACCATTCCGATATTGCGGCGCAGGAACGGCTTCGGAATGCTTCTGTGCGTCAGACCGTCGAAGGTGATGGTGCCGTCGTCGATCTCATAGAACCGCATCAGCAGGTTGATGAGCGTCGTCTTGCCGCAGCCGGTGGGGCCGACGATGGCGATGCGCGATCCCGCGTTCACGGAGATGTTCATATCCGTGATGAGCGGGCGGTCTTTTACATAGGCAAATGCAACATGCTTAAACTCAATGTCACCGCGGAGTGCCTCCGGAAGGGCGACAGGGGTGCCGTCTGCGGACAGAGCATTCACCGCGAGAGATTCGTCCGCGGGCAGCGGCTCATCCAGCAGTTCGAAGATGCGCGATGCGCATGCGAGGGCGTTCTGCAGCTCGGTGACCACGCCCGAGATCTCGTTGAAGGGCTTCGCGTACTGTCCGGCGTACGCCAGCATCGTCGTCAGCATACCTACCGAGAGGCCGCCGCTGATGACGGCGAAGGA
>CADBLW010000052.1 GCA_902795625.1 uncultured Lachnospiraceae bacterium
CAGAGCAAGCTCTTCAAGGGTACCGTCGAGAAGAACTCCCGCTCCCTTATGAACGTTCCGTTCGTGACCGGCGATGCCGATCTCGACGCGAAGTTCATCAAGGAGGCTACCGAGGCCGGCTTCGTGAACCTCAAGGGACACAGAAGCGTCGGCGGCATGCGCGCGTCCATCTACAACGCTATGCCGATCGAGGGCGTTGAGAAGCTCGTGGAGTTCATGAAGAAGTTTGAGGCTGAGAACGCCTGAGACAGCTTTCGCAACCGGCGGATGATTGCGGAAGAAACCCCTCCGCCGGAAACAGAAACGGAGGAAATCACAATGAAATATAATTGCTTAAATGCGATCGCTAAGATCGGTTTGAATGAGTTCGGCGATGCTTACGAGCAGACCGATAATTTCGCAGATGCCGACGTTGCCCTTGTGCGCAGCGCGGCAATGCATGAGATGGAGTTCGGCGACAACCTTCTTGCAGTGGCAAGAGCAGGTGCCGGTGTCAACAACATTCCGCTCGACAAGCTGGCAGAGAAAGGTGTCGTTGTATTCAACACGCCCGGTGCCAACGCGAACGGTGTGAAGGAGCTTGTGATCGCAGGCCTTCTGCTTACTTCCCGCGACATCCTCGGCGGTATCAACTGGGTACAGACGATCAAGGATGACGAGAACGTCGCAAAGCTTATCGAGAAAGGCAAGGGTCAGTTCGCGGGCAAGGAGATCCAGGGCAAGAAGCTCGGTGTCATCGGCCTCGGCGCGATCGGCGTTCTGGTTGCTAACGCCGCTTCGGCACTCGGCATGACCGTTTATGGCTGCGACCCGTACATCTCTGTGGAAAATGCATGGAAGCTCTCGAGAGGCGTCATCCATGTAAACAGCCGCGAGGAGATTTTCCAGGAGTGCGATTACATCACGGTTCATGTTCCGCTCCTTGATGACACGAAGAAGATGATCAACGCTGAGACCATCGCTACGATGAAGGACGGTGTTGTGATCCTGAACTTCGCACGCGACCTTCTGGTGGACGACGATGCGATGGAAGCAGCTTTGGCTTCGGGCAAGGTTGCGAAGTACATCACTGATTTTCCGAATGCGAAGACGGCCGGCATGAAGGGCGTGATCGCGATCCCGCACCTCGGCGCTTCGACGCAGGAGTCCGAGGACAACTGCGCGGTGATGGCAGTGCGCGAGCTTCGTGAGTATGTCGAGCACGGCAACATCATCAATTCCGTAAACTACCCGATGCTGGATGCGGGCGTATGCCGCGTGGCAAGCCGTATCTGCATCCTTCACCGCAATGTACCGAACATGCTCTCGCAGTTCACGACCGCGGTGGCCGGCATCAATATCGAGAATATGTACAACAAGAGCAGAGGAGATTTTGCGTACAGCGTGCTTGACGTCTGCGGCAAGGTCGACGAGGCGGCGATCGTATCGAAGCTTTCCGCTCTTGACGGTGTGCTGAAGGTTCGCGTGCTTCAGTAACGAAACGAACAAAGTTTGTATTTAACGGAGGAAACGCCGACAACCCGGCGTTTCCTTTCCAATCCCGACGGCAACGGAGGTTCCAACATTGGAAAAATCATTGCAGGAATTGATGGCAATCTGCGATTCCATATGCATGACAATCAGCCGGTTAAACATTGGCGGCGTGCTCGCTCTGAGCATGCCGCTTAAAGTGCTTCTGCATCGGGAAATGATGGAGTTTGCGCTGTATCTTGCGGACGCCGACGGCGTGATCACGCAGGAGGAGCAGGATCTGATCAAGGATACGCTGCAGCTCAAGCTGCGCGCCGATGAGGTGACGGAGATGCGCCGCCGCATCGCGGCACAGGGCGGAACGTACGGGTCCACCAGACCGCGGGCGATGAAGTATTTTATCCTCGCCGACGCCGGCAAGAAGATCGGCAACGACCCGAACAAGTACCAGAACGCGCAGATTCTCACGGACACCTACAAGCTCTTCGCGGAGCATATCCTCGCGACGAAGGACAACGCCACCGAGAAGGAAACGAACCGCATGACGCAGTACATCACCATGCTGGAGACGTTCCTCAAGGAGTACGGTGTATTTTACACGAGCAACTTTAAGATCATCAAGGCCAAGCCCCTCCTCGTGGAGCGGAAGGTCGTAGATCCCGGTGATCAGGAAAATGTCGACAAGCTGATGGAGAGTCTCAACTCCCTCGTCGGCCTCGACCGCGTGAAGAAGGATATCGCGGGCATCGTGGATCTCATCCGCGTGCAGAAAATGCGCGAGGCGAAGGGCATGAAGACCGCGGACGTCAGCAAGCACATGGTATTTTACGGAAACCCCGGTACCGGCAAGACGACGGTGGCGCGTTTGCTCGGCAAAATATTCCAGGGACTTGGAGTGCTGAAGGGCGGCCAGCTCATTGAGGTTGACCGAGGCGGACTGGTGTGCGGCTACGTCGGCCAGACAGCGATCAAGACGCAGGAAGTCATTGACAAGGCGATGGACGGCGTGTTGTTCATCGATGAAGCATATACGCTCAATGTCGGCAAGGGCGAGAACGACTTCGGCCAGGAGGCGGTGGACACGCTGCTGAAGGCGATGGAGGACAACCGCGACCGGTTGATCGTAATCGTCGCCGGCTACGAGGAGCCCATGGATGAGTTCCTCGATTCGAACCCCGGTCTGAAGTCCCGTTTCAACAAGTACATCCGCTTCGACGATTACTCGCCGGAGCAGCTCATCAAGATCCTTGAGGGCATGTGCAGCGGCAAGGACTACAAGCTTTCCCCCGAGGCGCGGCAGGCGGCGATCGATTATTTCGACAATTGCCTCAGGACGCAGGCGGAGAATTTTGCGAATGCGCGTGAGGTCCGGAACTTCCTCGAGAAGGCGATCACGAACCACGCGACCCGCGTCGTCTCTATCAAGGAGCCGACTGAGGAGCAGCTGTGCACCATCATTTTGGACGATGTCAAGGATATTGTGCCGAACGTGATCGAGAAGCAGTGAACAACCGAAGATCAATCAGAAACAAAGCAGGGGTGCCGCGATGTGCGACACCCCTTTTTACATGAAAAATGAAAACGTTTTTACTTACAGTCCCGATGCCGGGTTAAACCCGAAGATCGCGCAGGCGAGAATGTCGAGGCAGTAGAGGCCGCACAGGACAATGCCGATGATGCGGCGGGGCTTCGGTGGTATTTTACGGGCGATCCCCGCAGCCGCCGGGGCGAACAGGTAGGTTCCCAGGAGGCTGAAGACGCCGAAGGCCAGGGAGCTGACCAGCGAGATGCGTCCGCACAGGTTGAACGGCTCGTCCGAGTAGTCCCAGTATACTACGTTCAGGCCGTACTCCAGAACTACGCTTGTGAGGTATTCAAAGGCGGTGGAGATGATGATGCCGTACAGAAACACCCGGACCTTGCTGTGGCGGAAGCGGTATAAAAGCAGGATCACAAGGATGCCGCCGTAGCCGTAGATCGGAACCCAGGGGCCGTATTTGGTACCGCGGTTCACAAGGACGTGGTCGCGGACGAGATAGAGCGTGCATTCCCAGATCCAGCCGGCGATGGCGAAGAAGAAAAAAATATAGATGTACTCAAGAAGCGAGTACCCGCAGAGCTTGCGGGGCTCGTTCACTACATCCGCTCGATTGTTCTCACCGATGCTCGGCTCCATGGCTGTTTTCCCTCCCACAAGAAAAACCGTCGCGGCACGCAGACCGCGGCGGTTCGCTCCTATATTGTATCACTGCGCATATAAAGTTGCAACCGTTTCGGCGGGAGCGAAATAATTAAAAAGCCGAAAATCCGCAGGATCACGGTTCGAAAAATGGTTCCTGCGGGTGAAGAAAACCGCCTTCGCGCGTGATATACTGTCGTCACACAATGGGAAGGTGGGCCCTCGCGGGAGGTATGCGAGCGGTTCCGGCGGAGGGCATCCGTGCGGCGTTGCGGGAGGCGCCCGACCGTTGAAAACGGCGGTTTTTTGTGTTAGGATATCGAAATAGGCCGGCTCCGATGCGATGCCGGCAGGGAGAGTGATATGGCGGGACAGAATCAGAAGAGAAATACGCTGCTCTTCGTCGGCATGCTTGTGCTTGGCGGCGTGATTCATATTGCGGCTAATATCCTCCACAACACGCCCGTTCCCCACTATTCC
>CADBLW010000053.1 GCA_902795625.1 uncultured Lachnospiraceae bacterium
AGCGTCAAGGAACAGACGGAGACGATCCCCAACCGATACATCGCAATATTCACGGAGTACGCGAGACGGATAGAAGACTCGCTCACGTACAACCTCACGGGTGCTCAGGAACGGTGCTTCCGGGAGATCGCCGAGGATCTGCGGGGAGACAGCCCGATGCAGCGTCTGCTGCAGGGCGACGTCGGTTCGGGCAAGACAGTGATCGCCGAGATGACGCTGGCGACGGTCGCGGAGGCAGGATACCAGGGCTGCCTGATGGTGCCGACAGAGGTGCTTGCCAAGCAGCATTTTGCGGAGCTGAGCAGACGCTTCGAACCGCTGGGAATCCGCGTAGGGCTTCTAACTGGCTCCATGACGGCTGCGGAGAAACGGAACGTTCGCGAGGCTGCGGAGAAGGGAGAGATCCGTATTCTGGTGGGAACCCATGCCTTGTTCCAGCAGGCGGTCGAGCTGCCGGATCTGGGGCTTGTTGTCGTCGATGAGCAGCACCGCTTTGGAGTGGAGCAGCGCAGAAGACTTACGGACAAGGGCGTGATGCCGCACGTGCTTCTGATGAGCGCGACACCGATCCCGAGAACGCTCGCCATGATGCTGTACGCAGACCTTGACATCTCGCTTCTCGACGAGATGCCGGGAGAGCGGCTGCGGATCAAAACCGCGGTCGTGGACGGCGGGTATCGCCCGAAGGCGTGGAAGTTCCTCGAGGAGCATGTTCGCGCGGGCGAGCAGTGCTATGTCATCTGTCCGCTCATCGAGGAGAGCGACGGCCTTGAGGCAAACAATGTCGCCGATTACGCGGAACAGCTCAGGGAGGCGCTGCCGGATCTAAGAATCGGCCTTCTGCACGGGCGCATGAGCGCTTCTTCGAAAAATGAGGTCATGGAGGCATACGCCGCCCATGATTATGATATTCTGGTCAGCACGACAGTCATCGAGGTAGGTATCGATGTCGCTAACGCGACGGTGATCCTGATCGAGGACGCGGAGCGCTTCGGCCTTGCGACGCTTCACCAGCTGCGCGGGCGCGTCGGCCGCGGCAGCAAACAGTCCTACTGTATTCTTGTGCAGGGGAGCGATTCGGAGGAGGCCCGCGAGCGTCTCACCGTTCTGCAGACGGCTGCGGACGGGTTTGCCATCGCGGAGAAGGACCTTCAGCTGCGCGGCCCCGGCGACTTCTTCGGAATCCGTCAGAGCGGCGACAATGTGTTCCGCATCGCGGACCCGATCCGTGACGCGGAGGTGCTGACGCTGGCGAAGCATACGGTCGACAGTCTGACGAAGGAACAGTACGCCAAAGCCGTGAAGCTTTGTCTTGCAGATAATGACACAAGTGTGGTATACTGACGAGGTACGCTATATTGCGTACCTCGTCAGTATACTTTTATCGCAGAACCGCGCAGCGGAAAGCTCGCTTCGCTCACCGCGCGGTTCGCGGCATGACCGCAGATCGGTCATGGTGAAAAGTATGCTGCGGCGTTGATAAGTCCTTGTTGTGGAGGGGAACATGCTTGGCCTTCTGTACATTATTCTGAGTTTCTTTACCGGATTCGTGATCTGTTCTCTTTGTATCCCGAGACTTGCTTTGTTCACACGAAAAACATACATGGGTAGTAAAATATCCTTGAGTCCGGCTCTGCTCTGCCTGCCGCTGTGGTATATCACGGGCGCTTTCCTGATGACATGGGTGACATATTTTACGGCGTATCTCGCGATGATGTGCGGTGCCAAAGAACCGCTTGTGGTCGCGGACATTATGGTTATGCCGTTCTTCGCGCTGCTCGATGTCGTGGGTGTTCTGATCCTCAACAGGAGACACAAACTCAGCAGAGTGGCCGGCGCGCTGTGGCGCGATCCGCCGACGGGGGACATTATTTTCGGTTGCATCGTGTTCCTTTTTGCCGCGTTTCTGATGTGGTGGACATTCAGCTATCAGAACGGAACGTACCGTGTCGGCATCTCGGTGTTCAGTGATTTCGCACCGCATCTCGGTATGATCCGCTCGTTCTCGAAGGGAACGAATTTTCCGACATCGTACGCTCATTTTGCGGGGGAGGATATCAAGTATCATTTCCTGTTCCAGTTTATGGTCGGCAACCTGGAGCTTCTCGGAATGCGTCTGGACTGGGCGTTCAACCTTCCGAGTGCGATCTGCTTTGCCGGTGCGTTCTGCCTTTTGTATGTGCTCGCGGTGAAGCTGACGGGCAAGAAGGCAGTCGGCTGGGTAGCGGCGCTTCTGTTCGCGTTCCGAAGCAGCGATGCGGTTTTCGATTATCTTGCGAAGCCTACGGAGAAGACACTCAAGACTCTTTTCCCTGATCTGTTCAAACAGATGAGGTGGGATCAGCTGCTTGCCGATCCGGATAAGCTCAGCGAAGTGACGTGGGATGCGCTGAAGGCCAACGAAGGGTTTGTCGGAACAACGACCCATGAGGACTGGGGACTTTGGAATCTCAACGTATACTGTAACCAGCGGCACCTGGCGATCGGTCTGTGTGCAATGCTGTGTCTGATCCTGTTCCTTCTGCCGCCTCTTTTCACCGCGATCAAGCGCATACGGAACCGTATCGTGCAGGCGGAGACGGAGTATAAGAACGAGGATCCGGAGTTTAAGTTCCTGTATCCGGAGAAGGTTGCTAACGCAATCCGGTATTCTCTGGCGACGAAGGAGGGATGGCTCCCGCGCAGCTGGGTTCAGTCAATCTTCCTGGGATGCCTTTTAGGCATGTGCAGCTTCTTCAACGGAGCGTGCGTCATCGGCTGTCTGTGCGTTCTCTTTGTGCTGGCAATCGTGTCCGACCGCAGACTGGAGTACGCGATCGCAGCGGCGATCACGGTGGCGTTTACGCTGTTTGCGACGCATTTCTTCATCGACGGATCGGCCGTCGAGTATAAGTATTATTTCGGTTTCCTCGCGGATATCCGCACATTTGCGGGTGCGTGGGAATACATCATGACGCTGTGCGGAATACTGCCGTTTGTGCTGCTTGCCGCGTTCGTTTTGTCCGACGGCACGCACAAATGGGTTATGTTCGCCTTCACCGCGCCGTTTATTCTCGCGTTTACGACATCGCTGACCATCGATATCACGGTCAACCACAAATACATCATGATGAGCCTGATGCTCCTCGCGGTGCCTGCGGCATACTTCCTTGTGTGGCTGTGGGAGAGGGCGGGAGCATGGCCGAAGATCGTGTGTGTCATTCTGATCTTCGCTCTGACGGCAACCGGATTGTACGACCTTCGCACGGTGATCCGGAAAAACGATCCCAAGAAGGGACCGAATGTCGGTTATATCGCGTTGGAGGAGGATGATCCGATCACGGTATGGATTGAGGAAAATGCAACCTCGAAGGACATTTTCCTGACCCCGTATTACTCGCTCAACAATGTAGTCATGGGTGGCGCGATGCTGTACTACGGCTGGCCGTATTACGCATGGTCCGCCGGATATGACACGGCGACACGGCAGAAAAACGTGACTGCCATGTACGAGGCGAACTCGCAGGTAAAGTTGATGGAGCTTGTCATGAAG
>CADBLW010000054.1 GCA_902795625.1 uncultured Lachnospiraceae bacterium
ATCACCAAACCGGCGTTCGTATACCTTCCGCCGGACTACGATGAGACGAAGCAGTACAACGTGCTCTATCTGATGCACGGCATCGGCGGCGACGAGACCGAGTGGGGCATGACAGGCATGTCCTCCACCGTCAAGGCCATCATGGACAACCTGATCCGTTACGGCGACATCGAGCCTTTCATCGTCGTGACTCCGAACGGCCGCTCCTACTATGATTTTGCGAACAAGAGCGGGGATTTCAACTCCTTTTACGTGTTCGGTCAGGAGCTCCGCAACGATCTGATCCCTTACATTGAGAGCAACTTCGCCGTGTATCACGACGACAACGATCCCACCGCAGTCCGTGACCATCGCGCCATGGCAGGTCTGTCCATGGGCGGCATGCAGACCATCAACATCGGCATGTGCGAATGCCTGGATCTCATCAGCTGGTTCGGTACATTTTCCGCCGCGCCGACTTCCTACACCTCCGACAAGATCGCGTCGATCATCGACGGGGAGAAGTTCGCGCAGTACAAGATCAATTACATGTACAACATCTGCGGTCTGCAGGACAATACCGCGTACGGGAGCGCTTCCGCAGCCGCCAAGAACCTTCCGAACTACACGGACAAGCTCGTCGACGGCGAGAATTTCATGTGGCAGGAGAAGGCCGGCAACCACGATTTTTCCATCTGGTACCTCGGCTTCTACAACTTCGCGCAGCTGGCGTTTAAGACTGCCGAGTAACACCTCGAAAAATACACACTGACACAGAAAAAGCCCAGCGCATCTGAACTGCACCGGGCTTATTTCATGTCTTGGTCTGTCTGTATTATTTCTTGGACTCCGTCTTAATGTTGTTCGTAAACTGCACATACGAAGGCTTGCCGCTGCCTGTTTCCGCGTTCGCCTTGTAGTTGTAGTTGCCGCGCTCGCCGAGGATGAGCGTCGTGCCGCCGGTTTCAAACTGGCCGAGTTCCTTGTCCGAGAACGGATATTTAGCAGCCTTGAACGCCTCAACCCACTTTTTCGGATCAAGGTCCGTAAGGTCCTGTCCATTGAACTTGACCGCACCGCCGGTCTTATCCTGACCCGGCCAATACGTAACGGAATACACCTGACAGTTCTTCACACCCTTCGCGTTGGTCGCTGTGTTCATGACCTTGAAGAAAATACCGGTGGGCGTTGCGTAGCTGTCGCTGAGCGGAAGCCCGATCTGGTACTCGGTATTGAGCACCGTCTTGGGCAGCACGCTGTTGCCGGTAAGATCAACGACTTTGCCCTTGCTGTCACAGATCACAAGGCCCGCCTTCATAAAATCATCCGGGGTGCTCTTCATCGTAAACTTCGTACCGTTCACCGTGAACTCCGGCGTCGGTGCCAGGAAGTACTGGTATCCCATGTAACCGGCTGCTGCGAGAGCCACCAGAATGATGATCAACGAAAAAAAGTTGAACTTTTTCTTCTTCTTCACCGGCTGCTGTGTGAACTGCTGCTGTGTAAACTGCGGGATCTGCTGCGTTCCATCCGGCATCACGCCTGCCGGTGCGGCTCCTGCGGGCACCTGGCCCTGCTGGTATTCATCTGCCATAACTTTCCCTTTCTCAATCTCTGCGTTGACCGATCCGAAACCCCTCCGGATCTTTCGGAAAATGCCCCCTCGCGTCGGGCGGCTCATTTTCCGAAACAAATTACAGGGGAAGTATAACAGACCTTCCCCTGCGCGTCAATATATTTTACCTTAATTTATGTGACAAATTCACTTTCTGTGGCCTTACAGCTTCTCCGCCAGCTGAAGGATCAGCTGCTCCGTCTTCTCCCAGCCGAGGCACGGGTCGGTGATGGACTGGCCGAACACATTTCCGCCCACGTCCTGGCGCCCGTCCACGAGGTAGCTCTCGATCATCAGGCCCTTCACAAGTCTGCGAATCTCAGGGTTAATGTTGCGGTTGTCCACGACCTCGTTGGCGATGCGGATCTGTTCGAGATACCTTTTGCCGGAGTTGTTGTGGTTCGTGTCGATGATGACCGCCGGGTTCTTAAGCCCCGACTCTGCATACGCGTCACTTAAGCGGAGCACATCCTCATAGTGGTAATTGGACACGCTCTTACCCGCAAAATCCAGGTATCCGCGAAGGATAGCATGCGCGTACGGATTGCCTTTGCTCTGTACCTCCCAGCCGCGGTAGATGAACGTGTGTCCGTGCTGTGCGGCGTGGATCGCATTGATCATGACCGCAATATCGCCGCCGGTGGGATTTTTCATACCGACAGGGATGTTCAGGCCGCTGGCGGTCAGGCGGTGCTGCTGGTTCTCCACCGACCGTGCACCGACTGCCACATAGGCAAGCAGATCGGAGAGGTAGCGGTGATTTTCCGGATAGAGCATCTCGTCCGCGCAGGTAAACCCGTACTCGGAAAGAGCTGCCCGGTGCAGTTCACGGATCGCGACAAGGCCCTTGTAAAGATCGGGCTTTTCGTCCGGATCGGGCTGGTGGAGCATGCCCTTGTAGCCGTCGCCGGTAGTCCTCGGCTTGTTCGTGTAGATGCGGGGGATGATGAGGATTTTGTCCGCCACCTTGTCCTGCACCTCGCGAAGTTTCTCAATGTAAGCAAGCACCGGATCGCGGTGATCCGCCGAGCACGGGCCGATGATAAGCAGGAATTTGTCGCTCTCGCCGTTAAATATCTCCTTGATCTCCTCG
>CADBLW010000055.1 GCA_902795625.1 uncultured Lachnospiraceae bacterium
CGACGCTGGCGGTCGCGCTGTCTCGCGTGATGGGTATGGAGTACCACCGCACGCAGTTCACGCCGGATGTCATGCCATCCGACGTGGTGGGCTTTTGCGTGTACAACCGTGAGACGGGCGCCAAGGAGTACGTGCCCGGCAGCGTGATGTGCAACCTGTATCTCGCGGACGAGATCAACCGCACCTCCTCGAAGACGCAATCGGCGCTTCTGGAGGTCATGGAGGAGGGAACCGTTACGGTCGACGGCATCACACGAAGAGTGCCGCAGCCGTTCATCGTTATCGCTACGCAAAATCCTGTCGGAGCTGCCGGAACACAGATGCTTCCCGACTCGCAGCTCGACCGTTTCATGATCCGTGTGAGCATCGGGTATCCGTCCGAGGACCAGGAGATCCGCATGATGAAGGACCGCCGTTCGGGCAATCCGCTGGATGATGTCCGGACCGTTATGACGGCGGACGATCTTCTTGCGCTCCGCTCCATGGTGGACGCGGTGGCGGTTGACGACCGTCTGTACAACTATGTCACGGAGCTCGTCAACATGACGCGCAACCATGACATGCTCTCGCTCGGCATCAGCCCCCGAGGCTCGCTCGCCGTGATCGCGATGGCCAAGGCCAACGCGCTGATCAACGGACGCGGCTATGTGATCCCCGAGGATATTATGAGCGTATTTTCCGTGACAACGGCGCACCGCATGCTTTTGACGCCGGTGGCGCGCATGAACCGCGTGAACGAGTCGGATGTCGCGGAGCAGGTGCTGCGCAGCGTGGTTCCGCCGAGGCTGTTCAACTGAGGGAACGACGAACTGGACCGCGTTTCCCGATCGGAACTTTTGTGCGGCGTGAGTACCGGTTAAGAGGAAGTAAGAGGAAATGTGAGGGAGAGCGGCGCGGGTACGCGCTGTGTGCAGGGGGAAGAGATTCATGCTCTTGAACTGGCTGATCTATATTATCACAATGATTGTGCTGGCAATATCCGCGACGGTCTTCACCGAGCGCGTATTTGTCGTGCTTCTCGTATTCGGGCTGATGATTCCTCTTGTCAGCCTTTTTGTTATGCTTCTTCTCCGCAACCGTCTTGTCGCCGCGCTTCACGCGGACACGGATTCCTGCCGCTCGCAGGAGGATTTCCGCTTTCATGTCTCGATCACGAACCACGGGCACATGCCCTGCGGCAATATCAGCGTCACTGTCTCCAAGGAGGATGCGCTGTTCCGCGACAGTGAGACGATCAGGAAAAATACCGCGATCGCCGGAAAATCCAAGACCCGCTGTGACATGGCGATGTACGTTCCACACTGCGGGCGTCTGCAACTGAAGCTGCGGTCGGTCCGGCTCTTCGCCCCGTTCGGTTTATTTTCCACGTGTGCGAAGATCGACAACGCCGTCACGGTGTTCGACGTGTACCCGGACGATGTGGAAATGACGTTGTCTCCTGCGCGGGAAAATCCTTTCGCCTACATCGCGGAGGAGGAGTATTCGACAACGCGCCCGGGCGACGATCCGTCGGAGCTGTTCGGCGTGCGCGAGTACCAGCCGGGCGACAAGCAGAACCGGATCCACTGGAACCTCACGGCGGCGCGCGACGAGCTGATCGTCAAGGAGCTGGGACTTCCCGTTGATACCGCGACGATCCTTCTGTTCGACTGTTACGAGCTCCCGCGGAGAGACGGCGAGGAGATCTACGATACACTGATGATGACGCTCTGCGCGGTCGCGCGGCAAATGATCCGCAGCCGCCGTATATTCTACCTCTCGTGGATCAGTCACTCCGGGGAGGACAACGCCTGCGCGTGGAGAAACCGCATCGAGTCGGAGGAGGATTTTCTCATTGCGTTGTCGCAGCTTTTTGATGTAAGCCCGACGCCTGTGGATGTTTCGGTCACGGAGCTGTACGGCAGCCGCTTCGCAAAGGAGCGGTACCGCAACATCCTTTATGTGACGACGGAGTTTACAAAGTGCGCGGACGAGGGACTGCAGCGTATGCGGTTCGACTCCAACGTGACAGTCTATGAGATCGTCTCCGCGTCCGAACGGGGCGGGGTCCGCGTTCTGGAGAACGGCGTCCGCCTGCAGAACATCCGCGTGAGCCACGTCCGCGAGGATATCAACGCGGACATCGGCGGCTGAAGCCGCAAAGCACTTATTTTTCGAAAAATACCTCAGGAAAGGAGAGAAGCCATGGCAGAAGAGACAGGCTACCGCAGGAAACGGTTCCACGGGCTTGATTTTGCGACGCGTACCATTGCGACGTGGATCGGCGCATGGCTTCCCGTCTGGATCCTGTTTGATTCCTGCGGCGTGAAAATGCCGATCATGCTGCTGCCGGTGACGGTCGTGCTGGCGGCGGTGCTGAAGGTATTCTCGTATGGACCGGCGAAGAGGAGAAGGACGGCGATCCTCGTCATGGTCGGCGCGATCCTCGCTTTCGCGTTGCTGCAGTTTTCCGCGACGGCAGACGGTTTCCGTGCATGCTTCAACGCGATCTCCGAATCCATCAACGGATACTACGGCTCGGAGATCGAGCTCTACGAGATCGAGTCGGAAGGCACCTATGGGATCTTCCTGTTCCTGCTGGTCATTTCAATGCTTTTAATGCTGTTAAGTGATATCGCGGCGGAGGGATACACATGGATCCCGTGGCTTGCGGTTTCGTTCCTGTTCCCGTGGGTGGCCATCCTCGTGGATGCATTTTCCCAGACATGGTACCTTTGCCTGTACGCGGCCATGGTCATTTATTTTACGGTGACTTCGGAGTCGCATGTGATGCGTGTTGCCGCCGGCGCACGGTACCGGGCTTTGGTTGCCATCGGCGTCGCGGTTATGTTTATCCTGGCGAACCTGATCATCTCCGAGGAAACGTATGACGAAAAGGTTCGCGACTGGGAGGGACGGCAGGCGATCGGCGACTATCTGACAGAGCATTTTCCAATCCTGTTCGGGCGCAATTCCGGCAACAAATCCGGCGGGGACTCGACGGGCCTGAGCCACGGCCGGCTTCCGAGATCGGGGCATCTGCAGTACAACGGAACCGTGGTTGGCACGGTGTCGCTTCCGCAGAACTACGGCACGTTGTATCTGCGCACGAACGCTTACGGAAAATACACGGGAACGGCATGGGTTCCCATCGATGATTATGTGGACGAATACGGGGCCGACAGCTATGAGTTCTGGTATGTGACACACATGCCGACGGAACTGGAACAGGAGTTTCTGGAGTACCGCGGACCCGGATCGGATGATATCCGTTTTGCATTGCGACGCGTTCCGATCGAGATCCATCTTGACCTCGACGATACGTTTGTAGCGATGCCGTACAATTCCTACTGTTCGGATGAGTACGGGTTTGTCAGGTACACGGGAGAGGGGTGTGCCGTCTTTCCCGAGGCTGAGAGCCACGGCTACACCGTGATGTGCTACGGCAATGCGCTGCAGCTGCCCGGTTGTATGGCCTACGCGGAGGATCTGGACAGGCCGACGGAGACCGACGTGCCGATCGACGGGACGATACAGCAGTTGATGAACATATATGAGGATTATGTGTACTCTCATTATCTTGAGATCCCCGAATCCTGTGCGAGGGCAGCGGAGCTCCTGGACAGAAGAAATGTCAATGAGAGCGTCTTCGACTGCATCCTGAGGGTGCAGGAGTTCCTGAACTACGGATACGCATATTCGACCCGTCCGGGCGAGACGCCGGAGGACGAGGACTTTATCGAGTATTTTCTTTTGAAAAATAAAAAAGGCTACTGCTCGTATTATGCCAGTGCCGCTGTCATGCTGTTCCGGTCGCTGGGGATCCCTGCCCGCTATGTCGAGGGCTATGCGGTTGAGAGCGGTATTGTCGCGCAGTCGCCGAGTGCGCGGAAAAGGCTGGTGACCTACCACGATGAACTCGGGGTGATCTCTTCGGTTTCCGTGGACTATGTCACCGTGGAGCTGACCGAGCAGTATGCGCACGCGTGGGTGGAGGTATATCTGGACGGATACGGCTGGTATCCCGTGGAGGTGACAAACAGCACGGGTAAGGCGGCGCTCGAGCGTTCGCTGTACGCGGCAAGCCTTCGTGAGCGCAAACTGACTCCTACACCGACACCGACCGGCAAGGTTCCCACGGGCAAACCGAGCCCCACGCCCGGCGGGAATGTTACGCCGCCGCAGAAGCCTACGGTGACACCGGGCGGAAAAACGACACCGACGCCGGTTCCCGGAGAGAGCGGTCCGTCGGAGGGCGAGCGGAACGCCGCGGAGCATCTGAAGACACTTCTGCGAGTATTGCTTGTTCTCGTGATCCTTGCCATGCCTTTGGTGTTCATCGGTCTTCGATACAGGCATAAGCAGAGGATACGGTATAAGCAGACCCACCGCAGCGATATCAACGCGGCGTTTGTGAACATTTGCCGCGAGATCGGACGGACGCTGCGTCTTCGCGGACTTCAGTACGATCGCTTTGAGCCCGATTCGGCATATATGGCCAGAGCGGGAGCCGCGTACGGCCATCAGGAGGAGTTTGGGTGGCTGTGCCTTAACGGCAACCGTGCGGCATACTCCGGAGAGCAGCTGACCACGGACGACCGCGCCGACGCGCTGGCACTGTACAGGAAGCTCCGTAAGGAGGCTCTGGAAGAGCGGAGCCTGCCGAAGAGACTGTGGTTAAAGTACATTCGGATCATCTGATAAAACAACCGGGGAAGCGCCGTTGTGAGCGTTTCCCCGGCCTGTTTCTTTCCCGAAAATTCCGCTTGACTTCAGTGAAACACTTGTGTTATATTAGGTAGGCTATGGAAGAGGTCTTTTTTTTATGCCTACAAAGTTACCGGCGCTCTTTCCGCTTACCGGTAACGCGCTTGGTGTGAAAGCGACGCTTTCGACAGCAAGCGCATTACCGGTAAGGAGGCGTTAACCGGCGGTTAACGCCGTCACAACGAGCAAAAATGACTACCCTATGATTTGTTCAGAGTCATTTTTTGCGAGTTGCGCGGAAAGATTGCAGGAAACACATGCACTATTTAAACGGAGGTGAGAGTTATGCGAGTAAAGATTACCTTGGCTTGTACTGAGTGCAAGCAGCGTAATTACAACATGACGAAAGAAAAGAAAAACCATCCGGACAGGATGGAGACTTCGAAGTACTGCAGATTTTGCAAGAAGCACACGTTGCACAAGGAGACCAAGTAATTCTCTTGGAGAAAGGATGAGTAATGAGCGATACTGCTAACGCACCGGCGAAGTCGAGCTGGTGGAAAGGGTTGAAGGCAGAGTGGAAGAAAATCGTCTGGCCCAGCCGCAACACTTTGGCGAAAGAGTCTGCAGCAGTTGTCATTATCACCGTGATCCTCGGACTCCTGATCAAGCTTGTTGATCTCGGAGTGGAGCAGATACTTGGTTTAATCCTCAAGTAAGGTAGGGTGGCTATATGGCAGAAGCGCAGTGGTTCGTTGTGCATACCTATTCAGGGTATGAGAACAACGTAAAGACAAGCATTGAGAAAACCATCGTCAACCGCAAGTTGCAGGATGTTATTCTCGATGTGCGTGTTCCGATGCAGGACACGCTTGAGATGAAGAACGGAGAGCGCGTTCTCAAAAAGAAGATGATGTTCCCCGGCTATGTGTTCGTATACATGGTCATGAACGACAACACCTGGTATGTTATCCGCAACACGCGTGGCGTGACAGGATTTGTCGGACCCGGATCCAAGGCGGTTCCGCTTTCGGAAACGGAAATCGCGAACCTTCGTCTTCTCGAGGACACTGCAGCCGAGATTCCCGAGTTCGTGGAGGGTGAGAACGTCATCATCCAGAGCGGGAACTGGGTAAACTCCGTAGGTGTGATCAAGGCAGTCAACAACAGCAAGCGCACGGTTTCGGTCGAGATGACCATGTTCGGTCGCGCAACGCTCGTGGAAGTCGGCTTTGATGACGTAATCATTCAGAAATAATCCATGACCGTATAGGCAGCGGTTCATGGCGATCGGCGCGCAGCGCGTGCCGGTACGTGGGAGGAATCTTCCGATAACACCACATTTTAGGAGGTATGCTAACATGGCAAAGAAAGTTACAGGTTACATCAAGTTACAGATTCCGGCTGCGAAAGCGACCCCGGCTCCTCCGGTAGGTCCCGCTCTCGGTCAGCACGGTGTCAACATCGTTCAATTTACGAAGGAATTCAATGCCCGTACCGCAGGTCAGGAGGGAATGATCATTCCCGTCGTGATCACGGTTTATCAGGACAAGAGCTTCAGCTTCATCACGAAGACGCCTCCGGCTGCAGTGCTTCTTAAGAAGGCCTGCAAGATTGAGTCGGCTTCCGGAACCCCGAACAAGGTGAAGGTTGCTTCCATCAAGCGTTCCGAGGTTGCTAAGATTGCAGAGCTCAAGATGCCCGATCTCAATGCGGGTTCCCTTGAGGCAGCAACGAGCATGATCGCAGGTACCGCCCGTAGCATGGGCATCACTGTAGTTGATGACTGAGTATTGAATCAGTGGGAGGGATTTGCTCCCGACATTACCACTAGGAGGTTTGAATTATGAAACATGGAAAGAAATACATGGACGCTGCCAAGAACATCGACCGTACCGCTCTCTATGAGACCGCGGCTGCGGTTGAGCTGGTAAAGCAGTCCGCTACCGCAAAATTTGACGAGACCGTAGAAGCTCATATCCGTCTCGGTGTAGACGGTCGTCACGCAGACCAGCAGGTCCGTGGCGCTGTCGTTCTTCCTCACGGAACCGGCAAGACCGTTCGCGTACTCGTTTTCGCGAAGGGACCGAAGATTGACGAAGCACTTGCTGCAGGCGCTGATTACGCAGGCGGTGAGGAGCTTGTTCCGCGTATCCAGAAGGACGGCTGGTTCGAGTTCGACGTAGTAGTCGCTACTCCGGACATGATGGGCGTTGTCGGTAAGTTGGGTCGTGTGCTTGGACCGAAGGGCTTAATGCCGAACCCGAAGGCAGGCACCGTCACGATGGATGTAACCAAGGCTGTGAACGATATCAAAGCCGGTAAGGTTGAGTACCGTCTGGACAAGACGAACATCATCCATGTACCGGTTGGCAAGGTTTCCTTTACTGCAGAGCAGCTGAAGGACAATTTCGAAACTCTCATGGGCGCGATCGTAAAGGCTAAGCCGGCAGCGGCTAAGGGCCAGTACCTGAGAAGCGTCACCATCAGTTCCACGATGGGCCCCGGCATCAAGTTGAACCCTGTACAGTTCAGCTGATAGAGGATTTACCGATACGTCGGCAATTCCTTACACATAACCTCACACCATAGCAACTCAGCGGCTCCGGTCTTCCGGGGCCGCTTTTGTGCGCTAAGCGAGAGCAATCCCTCCGTCGGGCTTTGCTCACGAGGTTGGTGGGGTTTGCCTTTTTTCTTCATATAGGGTATAATAATAGGACCATGATGCAAAGGGGGTGTAGACATGATCACGGTAAATTGTCTCTCACATTGGTTTGGGGACAAGCAGGTTCTGGATAATCTGAGCCTGACGGTGAGAGACGGAGAAATTCTGGGGCTGATCGGCGTCAACGGCGCCGGCAAATCAACATTCTTGCGGCTGATCTCCGGAGTGATGACGCCGACCGAGGGTGACGTCTGGTACGACGGACTGCCGATCTCCAAGGGGGAGACGAGAAAGAATATGTTCTTCCTTCCGGACGATCCGTTCTATGAGGTCGGAATGAACTGCAGGGATCTGTTTAATTTGTATCAGACGTTCTATCCGGGCATTCAGCGGGACGTGTTTGATGATCTGATCGGGTTTGCGGGGCTGCCGTCGCGCAAGCCGCTTTCCTCGTTCTCAAAGGGCATGCGGAGGCAGGCATTTTCCGCAATTGCTTTTGCCATCGCGCCGAAATACCTGTTACTGGACGAGGCGTTTGACGGACTGGATCCGCTCGCTCGTGAGCGGTTCAAGGGTATGGTGCGGGAGCAGGCGAACCGCGGCTGCACCATCATCATCTCCAGCCATGCGTTGAAGGAGCTGGACGGTTTCTGTGACAACTACCTGGTCCTCTCTGACAAGAGGTTTATCTCGCCGGATCATGTTGCCGCGAAGATCAGTTCGCTTGTTAAGTTCCAGGTGGTGTTTGAGACCGAGCCGACGAAGGTCATGTTTGAGGCGCTGAAGCTCCGCCACTATCAGCAGAACGGGCGTGTTGTCACGCTGATCGCGGAAGGGGACGAGCAGATCATACGGAAGCGGATCGATGCGCTGCAGCCGATCCTCGTTGACCGTCTCGAGATCGAGCCGGGTGAAATCCTCATCGACACGATGGAAGAGCTGACGAGGGGAGGTGGTTCCCTGTGAGTATAGAGATGCGGTATTTCAAGTATCACTTCTGGGAAACACGGATCCGGCTGGTTATCTTGTGCGTCCTCTCGGTGCTTTATTTTTCGAATATGGCTGATTACAGTGATGGAATTTTAGCGGTTGACTATATGGTGTACGCGGGGTTCGTTTTGGCTGTGTTCGTTCCGATCCGGGAATTTCAGATGTTCAACACCCGGCGGAACCTGGACACATGGTTCTCGATGCCGATCGACCGTTGGAAAATGGCGCTGGTGCACCTGCTGAACGGCGCTCTGCACATCGCCCTTACCCTCCTGACCGGCATGCTCTTCGTGGCGCTGCATGTGTCGACGAGCGCCGCTTACTACAACCTGTTCCAGCTCGTCGCGTATTACCTCATCATGCTGGCGCTCACGCTGCTGGCATACGGCTTCTTCTGCTTTGTGTTTACGCAGGCTAATTCGACGACGGACGGTACCCTGTTCATCATCAACTATCTGTTCCTCCCGACCGTGTTCTACGTTTTTATGGACCAGTACTTCGAAAACACGCCGAGAGTTTTCTACGGTATTGTTACGTTGATGGGGACGACATCCCGGGGGCTCCAATCGGTCTTCTGGGGAGACGGCCGCTTTTCGAATTCCTTTTGGACTGCGGAATTCGGTACGGGCAGTGGCAGTGAGCTGTTCATTGTAAATCTCGTGCTGAATGTTCTGATCTGTGGTGCGGCAACGGTGTTTATGCTCCGTCTGTTCAACCGGAAGCACACGGAGAAGGTTGAAGATGTCTCAGATTCCTGGTTCGGTTTTCGCACGCTGATCCCGGTCATGGCAGTGTTGACGATCACCTCGCCGAGCGGTCTTGCGGCGTACACGTTCCGGATTGTCTTTATCTACGTCGCGTATGTCATTTATCGCAAGGGCGTTCACCTGAAGCGTTCGGACTATTGCGTGATCGCTGTCTATGCGGCGCTGTTGTTGATGATGGCATGTGTGTCGCCGGCGGATTCAAGCTTTTCGTGGCTGCTTTAGTTCGAAAATAAATTTTTCACTTGACAGAGAAGTATATTATGTGGTATAAGAGTATTCGACTGCCGAAGACAGCAGGTACCGATACGGTGTAAGAGGAACTTTGGTTCCGCGCCTGCCGAGGATATGTCAGCTCATTTGAAATGATTTCATGTGCTGAGATTCCGTTCGGATCTCAGCACTTTTTAATATTCAAGTGCGCGGGCAATCGGCGTTAAACTGATAAAGGAGGTAATTCCCATGGCAAAGGTTGAGTTGAAGCAGCCGATCATCGAGGAGATCGCGAAGAATGTGGAAGCCGCTAAGGCAGTGGTTCTCGTGGATTACCGCGGATTGACGGTGGAGCAGGATACCAAGCTTCGCAAGTCCTTGAGAGAGAACGGCGTTGTATACAAGGTATACAAGAACACCTACCTCAAGAGAGTTTTTGCCGGCACGGTTTACGAGGAGCTTTCCAAGCACCTTGACGGACCGACCGCAGTTGCATTCGGCGTTGACGATGCGACCGCACCCGCAAGACTTCTTGCAGACGCAATGAAGACGGCGGACAAGCTCGAGTTCAAGGGCGGCGTTGTAGACGGAACGTACTATGACGCTCAGGGTTGCCAGGTTGTTGCTACGATCCCGTCGAGAGAGGTGCTTATTTCCAAGCTTCTTGGAAGTCTGCAGTCCCCGATCGCGAACATCGC
>CADBLW010000056.1 GCA_902795625.1 uncultured Lachnospiraceae bacterium
GTATGCGGAAGATATCTATGTCGGTTACCGGCATTTTGAGACAGCGGCTAAGGAGAAGGTGCGCTACCCCTTCGGTTTCGGCCTCTCGTACACAACCTTTGAGATCAAACCCGGACAGTGCGAGTACGACGGGGATTACCTCTACGTCTCGGCGGACGTGTGCAACACGGGAACCCGCAAGGGACAGTGCGTTGTGCAGTGCTACGTCAGCGCGCCCCAGGGAGCCCTCGGCAAAGCCGCACGTGTGCTGGCAGGCTTTGCGAAGACGGAGGAGCTGGAACCCGGTGACAGCGAGACCATGGTGCTCAGCATCGACCGCCGCGAACTCTCGTCCTACGACGATTCCGGCGCGACCGGACATGAGAGCTGCTTCGTCATGGAAGCGGGCGAGTATGTCATTTTCCTCGGAGAAAATGTGCGTGACGCCGCGGAAGTGTACCGCTTCACCCTCGCGGAGACCGAGGTCGTCGAGGAGTGCGAGAGCGCGATGAAACCTGCGGTGCCCTTCGAGCGGCGCAAGGCGGTGCCGAAGGCCGGGAAGACGACGGAACGTGCCGGGGCAGAGGGATGCCCCGCATGCGAAAACGAGTATGAATATATCACCGAGCCGGTTCCTACCCGCACGGATCCCTTCGGATGCGGCGAGTCCGCGAAACCGGAACTTTTGAAGGCGCCGGAGTATACCGGCGACCGCGGACTGATGCTCAAGGACGTTCGCGACGGCAACGTGTCGATGGATGAGTTCCTCGCGCAGTTTACGGACGAGGAGTTGTTCCCGTTCGTGCGCGGCGAGGGCATGGGAAGCCCGAAGGTTACGCCGGGAACGGCCTCGGCGTACGGCGGAACGAGCGAGGTGCTGAAGGCCCACGGCGTGCCCTGCGGCTGCTGCTCGGACGGACCGAGCGGAATTCGTCTCGACTGCGGGGACAAGGCAATGGCAATCCCGATCGGAACGCTGATCGCCTGCACCTTTAACAGGGATCTGACGGCGGATCTTCTGGAATGCCTTGGTATGGAGCTTCGCCTTAACAAGGTGGACTGCCTGCTCGCTCCGGGCATGAACCTGCACCGCCATCCCCTGAACGGAAGAAACTTCGAGTATTTCAGCGAGGATCCGCTTCTCACCGGTCAGATGGCAGCGGCGGAACTCATGGGTCTGCAGCGGGCCGGAGTGACCGGGACCATCAAGCATTTCTGCTGCAACAATCAGGAATTCAACCGGTACGCATCGGACTCCGTGGTATCGGAGAGAGCGCTTCGCGAACTGTATCTGCGGGGATTTGAGATCGCCATCCGCGAGGGCGGCGCAAGCACCGTGATGACCACCTACGGCCGTGTGAACGGTATGTGGACGTCGTGCGACGCGGAACTCAACACGAAGATCCTGCGCGAGCAGTGGGGCTTTGACGGCTTCGTGATGACCGACTGGTGGGCTGCGATCAACGACGACGCAGCGAACGGGCGCGCGGAGACCGGCGGCGGAAACCACAAGAATTTTGCGGATATGGTTCTCGCGCAAAATGACACCTTCATGATCTGTCCGGACGGTTCCAAGAACACCCACGGGGATAATCTTCCGGAGGCAGTCGCCTCGGGCAAGGTCTCGAGGGAGGTTCTCCTGCGCACTGCGGCCAATGTGTGCGGCGTTCTTATGCGCCTTCCCACGATGCTCCGCATGTACGGCGAGGAGGAGCCCATTGAGGTCAAAAACCGCGGCGAGGAGTGGAACCTTGTAAACACCGGAGACATGGAATTGTTCGATGTCGCGGCAGACACAACCATCGACATCAGCCATGTCCGCGCGGTGAGAGGAGCGGATTTCTCCTTCGGCCTGAACGTGCCGACACTGGGCGGTTATGAGTTTGAACTCACGGCTGTCGGCGAGGGAACGGAGGCAGCGCAGCTGCCGGTGACCTGCTTCTTCTCGGGCATACCGGTGCTGTCCTTCGTGTTCCACGGGACGGACGGCAAGCCGGTCACCATGTCGGGTAAGCTGTTCTTCAACTCCAACCACGCCATCGGGCGGATGCATTTTTCACAGGAAGGCCTCACGCTTGTGAGCATGCGTCTACGGTATCTCGGGTCGCTCTCGGACGTCGCGGGAGACCCGGAATACGCACAAGGAAGCTGACGTGCGGGCGATGCGGGATTTGCGCGGGCATGGATACCCGGTGATACGAAACCTGCCCGGGGAGCACGGTGTCTGCGGCGCAGTACAATACGGAAAATTACCGAAACACACGGGATTTCGGGGAAAATGAGGAAACGGTATGACATTAAAAGAGGTTTACAAGGATTTATTTTACATAGGGACGGCGGTGGAGAGCATCCACGATCAGTTTACCAACAATGAGATCGGCAATCCCGACAAGGAGGCGCTGATCGTGCGCGAGTTCTCGAGCATGACCTGTGCCAACGAGATGAAGCCGGCGTACAACATGGGATGGAACAGCCCCGATGCGAGGGAGGATTACCTGCCCTACGTGATCAACCCCAATGCCAAGAAGATGCTTGACTGGGTGCGGGCGAACGGCCTTAAGATGCGCGCCCACGTGATGGTATGGCACAGCCAGTGCGCCAATGAGGCGTTCTGCAAGGGTTACGAGCCGGTGTTTGAACCGGTGGACCCCGAGAAACTGAAGGAGAATCCGCGCCTTCGGTTCTTCCGGAAGCTTGACCCGGTCTGCTTCGTCGACCGCGACACGATGCTCAAGCGTCTCGAGAGCTACATCCACTCGATGCTGGATTACCTGTACAAAAACGGCTACGCAGAGCAGATCTATGCGTGGGACGTGGTGAATGAGGCGATCGAGCTTGCGGACAAGACCGAGACCGGTCTTCGCAACAGCTACTGGTACCAGGTTATCGGCGACGATTTCATCTACTGGGCGTTCCGCTACGCAAACGAGGCGGTTGCGGAGTGCATCGGAAAATACGCCTCCCTCTACGGCATCGATCCCGCTGACGCGGAGGCCGTGAAGCGCATCAAGCCGGTGCTTGTGTACAACGATTACAATGAGTTCCAGCCTGCGAAGAAGCAGGCCATCATCGACAACCTCTCGAGAGAGGGCCACGGCCACGGCAGCGTGGTGGGCGAGGGCCTTCTGGGCGGCATCGGCATGCAGGGCCACATTTCTGACAACAACGACATCGACGAGTATATCACCGCGCTTCGCGATTACGCGGCATTTGCCCCGGAGGTACACATCACCGAGCTCGACGTAAAATGCACCTGCTCCAACGTAAACCGCGAGTACTATCAGGCAGTATTTTACAAGGAGCTGTTTGAGCGTCTGATCGCGGAGAGAAGGAACGGTGTGAACCTCACCTCCGTGACGCTCTGGGGCCTTACGGATGACAACTCCTGGATCCGCGGCGCGGACCCGCTGGTGTTCCGCAAGGATCTTTCGCCGAAGAAGTCCCACGACGCGCTTATCTTCGCGGTGACCGGCGGCGACCTCGGCGAGCCGGAGTATGTGGTGAGAGATTTTTCGAAGAGAGTCTTCGATTTCGAGACGCCGGAAGGAGCGGAGGCGAAGAAGCCCGAGGAGTTCGGCTTCAAGATGCGCGGTTTCGGCGAGTGCATCTACAGCACCGACGAGGCTCACAGCGGCAAGGCTTCCCTTACGACAACGCCTCGCTTCGGCGAGTGGATGGGCATCACCTACGACATTTCCGACTTTATCGGGCAGACGATCCAGATCAATGCCTGGGTGAAGAGTGCCGCGAAGGAGATCACCGTGAGCCTCGACCGGGAGTTCCATGCGCCGGTGCTCGCGTCGGTGGAAGGCGGCGGGGAGTGGAAGCTTCTGCAGCTTTCGTACAAGGTGCCTACGGACCAGTATTCCGTCCGCCTGTTCTTCGGAACCAAGGAGGAAGACCTGCACCATGCAAGCCCGCTGTTCCTCGATGATGTCACGATCGAGCTGATCGGTCAGGAGGAGAGCTTCGAGGAGGAGACCAACATCGCGGCGATCCGCGGAGCAGGTCACCTTCCGTTCATCTTCGTAACCGACAGGGAATCCGTGGACGGCAGGAGCAAGTCCCTCGGCGTGACGCGCCAGGAGAAGGACGCGACGATCTCGCTGGATGTGTCCGCGTACGTCGGCAAGACCATCGATGTCACGATGTTCGTCAAGACGTCCGACAGTGTGATCCGCGTCGGCGTGGACGGCTCCGAGCCCGTACTGTGCGCGGAGGTTCCCGCGAAGGACGGCGAGTGGACCGAGATCCACACCACCGCAGCGCTTCCGGACGGCGCGCTTTCGGCGAAGCTGTATGTCGAGACCGACGGCCGTGCGGACTTCTTCGTGGACGACGTGTTCGTGAAGCTTGCGTGAGCGCAGATCTGTAAGACTATGACCGCTCCCGGCGGGATGTAATGACCAATCCTGGGGGGTAATGACCGCTCCCGGCGGGAGGAGATGACCGCACCTGCCGGTGAGCATAGGAAAGAAATAGCGAGGGGAATTCGTAAAATGAATGAAATACTTCGGACCGAAGGGCCGGATTACAACAACTGTCTTGTCAATCTGGCCAATTCGATCCTGAAACGGTTCGGCGCGGAGACGCTGGCAGGAACGCTCGGTCTCGCCGACCGGTATCTGGAAGGGAAACACAAAAACACGGTTTTGCTCCTTTTGGATGCGATGGGCGTGTCCATCCTCGAGAAGCATCTCGCGGAGGACGGTTTCTTCCGCTCGCATGTGGCGGGAACGTACACCTCCGTGTATCCGCCCACGACGGTTGCCGCAACCACCTCCGTGCTGAGCGGCATGTATCCGAACGAGCACGGATGGCTCGGCTGGGATATTTATTTTCCGCAGCTTGATAAAAACGTTACCGTGTACCGAAACACCGAGCAGATGAAGGAGCGGGAAGGCGCCGCGCCGGTGACGGTTGACGGAAAGACGGAATGGACTCCGGATTCTCTTGAGGAAGGGCAGTCAGCGGCGGACTTTAACGCGGGATATACGTATATTCCGTACAAAAACATTCTGGACCGGATCAACGAAGCGCGCGGCAAGGCCTACGCGTCCATGCCGTTTCTGCCGCCGTACCCGGCAACATTTGACGACGTGCTTGCGCGGGTGAAGGAGCTCTGCGAGGAGCCCGGCGAAAAATTCATCTACGCATACTGGAACGAGCCCGACTCCACGATGCACCGGACCGGCACGACGAGCGAGAAGTCGCACAACATGATCACGGAGATCGAGGAGAAGGTGAAGGCATTGGCCGAGGGGCTGTCGGACACGCTTCTGATCATCACCGCCGACCACAGCCACATGGACGGCGAGAACCTCTGTATTCTCGACTATCCGGAGGTGACGGACTGTCTTGTGCGCATGCCGTCGATCGAGCCGCGCACGCTGAACCTGTTCGTGAAGGAAGAGTGCCGGGAGGCGTTTCCTGAGATTTTCCAAAGGAACTTCGGGGACGGGTTCCTGCTCCTGACGAGGGAGGAGGTGCTCTCGGAGAAACTGTTCGGACCCGGCGAGGATCTGCCGGGACTTTCGGGAATGATCGGGGATTACGTGGCGCTCGCGACTACCGCGAGATCGATCTTCAACACGCACTATGAAGCACAGGTGATGCCGGGAGGCCATGCGGGCCTGACGGCGGAGGAATGCCGGATCCCGCTGATCGTCGTGGGATCCGCGCGGAGTTCCGCACCGGGTACGATGCGATGAACTACGTCGGGAGCACGGGATCGCGGTGGATCTTCTCACGGAGGAGATCATCGGAAAATTGCAGTAAGCATAAACAGCAGGCATCGCGGCCGGGGAAAACCCGCGCCCGATGAAAATAAACGGACGGAAGGAGAGCAGATATGTTCGGTTTTCGGTATTTTACGCCTACGAAGGTAGTGTTCGGCAAGGAAACGGAGTATCAGGTCGCGGATCTGATCAAGGAGTTCGGCGGCACGAAGGTGCTCGTACATTACGGCAGCGGCAGTGTTGTGAGATCAGGTCTTCTGGCGCGCGTCACGAAGGTTCTCGACGACGCGGGGATCGCGTATATCACGCTGGGCGGCGCGGTGCCGAACCCGCATCTGACGCTCGTGTACGAGGGCATCGAGCTGTGCCGGAAGGAGGGCGTTGACTTCCTGCTCGCCGTCGGCGGCGGAAGCGCGATCGACTCGGCGAAGGCGATCGGATACGGCCTCGCGAACGAAGGCGATGTCTGGGATTTCTATGATTACAAGAGAAAAGCCACGGGGTGCATGCCTTTGGGCGTCATCCTCACGATCGCAGCGACAGGCAGCGAGATGAGCGATTCCTCCGTGATCACGAAGGAGGAGGGCTGGGTGAAGCGCGGCTACAGCAGCGATTACAGCAGACCGAAGTTCGCGATCCTCAACCCGGAGCTCACGATGACGCTGCCGGACTACCAGACGGCGTGCGGCTGCACCGACATTATGATGCACACGATGGAGAGGTATTTTACGAACGGCGGCAATATGGAGATCACGGACGCGCTCGCGGAGGGATTGCTGCGCACTGTCAAGGAGCAGGCGAAGATCCTCGCGAAGGATCCGGACAACTACGACGCGCGCGCCGAGGTGATGTGGGCCGGAAGCCTTGCGCACAACGGACTCACGGGCTGCGGCAACGACGGCGGCGACTGGATGACGCATAAGCTCGAGCATGAGCTCGGCGGTCTCTACGATGTGGCGCACGGCGCAGGTCTTGCGGCGCTCTGGGGCAGCTGGGCGCGCTACGTGTACAAGAACTGCCTGCCGCGCTTCAAGCGGTTTGCCATCAATGTTATGGGTGTCGCGGACGAGGGAACCGATGAGGAGATCGCGCTCAAGGGCATCGAGGCGATGGAGGACTTCTACCGCGAGATCAACATGCCCACGAACCTGAACGAGCTCGGCGTGATCGCGACCGAGGAGGACCTCGTGCTCATGGCACACAAGTGCGCGGTGGGCGTAAACGGCGGCATGGGATCCGCCCGCTTCCTTCGCGAGGAGGACATGCTCGAGATCTATCGGATGAGCAGATAGGCTGAGCGGTCATTGCTTTGTCGATACGGATGCGCGTCGATACTGATGTGTCGGGAACAACCGAAATGATGAATTGTCGGCATAAGGAGAGCTATAAGTGTTGCAGAACGGCGACGGTTACCGTTCTGCAACTTTTTTGTGAAATTTGAAAATAGTACTTGCAAGATGAAAATGTGTGTGCTATAATCCGCTTCAGTTAGCCGAGGGTAACTGAAAGAAAAGAGAAGATTGCAGGGGAAATGAACAGGGTGTTCGCCGGTAAGCGGCAGGGCATCCGGAGAGGAGGCTTGCGATGCCGGAGGAGTTGACAATGGTTCGCATGTGCGCTCCGACGCTGGCCGGGATGAAGACCGGGAGCCTGTACAATTATCGCTACGAAGACCGCGGGGAGATGATGAAAGCCATCCGTGGCTGGAACCGCAGACTGAGGGCCAGGGGAGTGTGTCTGATACCGCTTCGCTACGCGGATCACACGGCGCTCATCTACCTGTTCCGACCGGAGCAGCTGCGCTGCGACCTGTGCCGCACAAGCGTTTCCGAGCTTTTGCGGACGCGGGGCTACAAGTCGCTGCAGTGTGGGCAGTGCCTGGCGAGACTGATCGAGAGACTGAGAGAGGAAAATGATTTTCCGCACGAGATCGGACTGTTTCTCGGGTATCCTCCGGAGGACGTGAAGGGGTTCATTCAAAACCGTGCAGAGGGATTTAAGACTGTCGGTGATTGGAAAGTATACGGCGATGCCGAGGCGGCAGGAAGGACATTTTGCAAATACAGAAAATGCACGGAACTGCTGTGTCGCCGGCTGCGAAACGGGGAGCCCGTGGAGCAGCTCACGGCAATGAGTTACCTAAAGGTAACCAATAATACAAAAAGAAGAAAGGCAGGTAACTGAAATGAATAAGGTTGCGATCGTATATTGGAGCGGCACCGGAAATACGGAGGCCATGGCGGGCGCGGTGCTCGAGGGAGTTCAGAGCGCAGGTGCGGAGGGCACGCTGTATACTGCGGCGGAATTTGATCCGGACACGTTAGGTGGATTTGACACGGTGGCATTCGGATGCCCGTCCATGGGATCCGAGCAGTTGGAGGAAGGTGAGTTTGAGCCGATGTTCTCCCGCTGTGAATCGATGCTCTCCGGCAAGAAGATCGGTTTGTTCGGCTCCTACGGTTGGGGCGACGGCGAGTGGATGCGCAACTGGCGTGACCAGTGCGAGAAGGACGGCGCTTTTCTTGCCTGTGATCCGGTGATCTGCAATGATGCTCCGGATGACGCGGCACTGGGAGCATGCCGCGATCTGGGAGCCGCACTCGCGTAAACAAAGTTTATTATCGGCCATTGGAATCCGGGGGCTGCGCCCGGTAACGCGAGCGCAGCCCTTATCTGTCAGAGCCGGAATCCGGTGAAACAGAATACATCACTTTGCCGGTTGGGCGTGTTGTTTTCTTGCCTTTGTTATACTGTTCGGCGGGAGCCTTTCCGGGCTCCCGCCAAATATTATGAGCACTTCGGAGGTCATATGCCTAGGAAAAAATCAATCAACCACGAAAAGATCGTGGAGGCTGCCAAGAAAGAGTTCGGAAGATACGGTTTCAAGGAAGCCTCGATGCGGAACATCGCCGCGGAGGCGGGGATGAGTGCCTCGGGGCTGTACAAGCATTTTCCGAGCAAGGAGGAGATGTTTGCAAATCTAGTGGAACCTGTCAAGGAGGAATTCGAGCGGGAGTACCGTGAGCGGGAGCGCAGAGAGTATGCGGAGCTCGGAAACGGGGACGCGAAGATCCTTTCGGAGCAGACCGGCGGGAACCGCTGGGCGATGGGATTTATTTATGATCATATCGAGGAATTCCGGCTGCTCATCATCAAGTCGGAGGGAACCGTCTACGAGAACTATATCCACGATGTGGCGATGCTGGAGGAGACGTCGACTTTGGCGTTTATCAGTGAGCTGCGCAAGAGGGGGGAGAGTCCGATCGACCTGCCGCGCAAGGAGGTGCACCTGCTCGTGACGGCCCAGGTCAACGCGGTCTTTGAGGCGGTGAAACACGGCTTTTCAAAGGAGGAGGCGCTTCACTACGCGGATACGCTGGATGCATTTTTCATGCCCGGCTGGCTCAATGTGATGTGTGTGCCGGCGGAGAATGCGGCGAAAAATGTCGGATAAAGCCGGACAGTGCAAACCGCAGTTTGACAATGCGGTTGTCGGACAGTACAATAAAGGTGCGCGAAGCAATCGTGCTTCGGCGGCCTGTTGATTTCGGAGGGAACTATGTACAAACTGGTTTTGATTCGCCACGGCGAGAGCGAGTGGAACAAACTGAACCTGTTCACCGGGTGGACAGACGTGGATCTGAGCGAGCGGGGACGCGAGGAGGCGGCGCTTGCCGGCGAGACGCTGAAGGCAGAGGGGTACGATTTCGATGTGTGCTACACGTCGTACTTAAAGCGTGCCATTCACACGCTGCAGATAGCCCTCGACCGGATGGACCGCGCATGGCTTCCGGTCGTCAAATCGTGGAAACTCAACGAGCGCCATTACGGTGCTCTGCAGGGGCTCAACAAGGCTGAGACGGCCGCCAAATACGGTGAGGACCAGGTGAAGATCTGGCGCCGCTCGTACGACGTGAAGCCGCCGGCATTGACCGATGACGATGAGCGGAGCGCGAAGAAGCAGGAGATGTACCGCGACGTGGATCCGGTGCTTCTGCCCGCGAACGAGAGTCTTGAGACGACGATCGAGCGCGTGATCCCGTACTATGAGGAAGTGATCAAGAAGGACATGGAGGCCGGAAAGCGGGTGATCATCGCTGCCCACGGCAATTCTCTCCGCGCCCTCGTAAAATACCTGGACAACCTCACACCGGAGGAGATCCTCGGCGTGAACATCCCCACGGCGGTACCGTTGGTGTACGAGCTGGACGATGATTTCAAGGTGATCCGCCACTATTATCTGGGGGATCAGGAGGCTCTCAAGGCTAAGATGGAGGCTGTCGCGAACCAGGGGAAGAAGTCCGCGAAATAGCGGACCTTGTTGGCGAACAAAAAGGCAGAAGTGTGTCTTGACTCTGATCGGTGAACGGTGTACTCTTGGAAACGTGAGTGAACACCGTTCGCTGTTTTTATGACTACAGGGCTGCATTTTCCGCAGCCTTAAAATATGCCATGCAGTTAGCCGAGGCTAACTGCGGAAAGGATTTTCCGTATGGAACAAGACAAGAAGAAGGGAAAGGGCAGATCGACACTTTCCTGGGTTGTGGAGTTTGCGGGAATTCACCGCATTCACTATATCGCGAGCATCCTGCTGGCGTTCGGCAGCGTCATCTGCGGCTTTGTCCCGTACCTGTATCTCGGAGACATGGTGAAGGCGCTCGTGGAGCACACCGCGGACGAATCGTACTGCATGAACCGGATCGGCTGGATGGCTCTGTTCTGGGTACTGCACAGGCTGCTGCACTGCTTCTCGACGACGCTGTCGCATAAGGCGACATTTTCCGTGCTCGCGGAGATCCGCCGCCGTCTGACGTCCAAGCTTGCGCGCATGCCTCTCGGGGACGTGCTGGAGCAGTCGTCCGGGACGTACAAGAATATCATCATCGAGCGCGTTGACTCCATCGAGACGACGATGGCGCACATGATCCCCGAGGTGCTTTCCAACGCGGTCGTGCCGGTCGGAATTTTCATTCTCATGCTCACCATCGACTGGAGGCTGGCGCTTCTCTCGCTTTTGAGCCTCCCGGTTGGCCTCGTGTTCTTCGGCCACATGATGGTCGGCTCACAGAAGGACTTTGACAATGCTATCCAGAAGACGAAGGCCCTGAACGACACGGCTGTTGAGTACATCAACGGCATCGAGGTCATCAAGGCGTTCGGAAAATCCAAAACCTCCTACGAGAAGTTCGTCCGCGCCGCGAAAGAGGGCGCGGACTGCTTCGTCGAGTGGATGCGCCGCTGCAATATCGACCAGAACGTCGGTATGGCGCTGATGCCCGCCCAGCTTTTATCGCTTCTTCCATTCTCAGCGTGGTTTTATATGACCGGGCGGACTGCCGGGCCGGACGTGCTGATGATCATCATCCTTGCGCTCGGCCTGGTCGGACCGTTCGTGCGCGTCGCGAGCTACATGGATGACGCAGGCAAGATGGGTGTCATCATCGGCGAGGCGACAGCGATCCTCACGATGCGCGATCTGGAGCGCCCGGAGAAGTCACTGGCGGCTCCGAAGGGCAGCGGGATCGAGCTTCGTGGCGTACACTTCGGCTACAAGGAGCAGGAGGTCCTGCACGGCGTGGATCTGAAGATCGAGGAGGGCTCCGTGACGGCGCTGGTCGGACCGTCCGGCGCAGGCAAATCGACGGTCGCCAAGCTGATCGCATCCTTCTGGGATGTGGATGAAGGCGTGATCACCTACGGCGGCGCGGACATCCGTAAGCTGGCTCTTGCGGAGTACAACAAAAACATCGCGTATGTATCGCAGGACAACTACCTCTTCGATGTCTCCGTCATGGAAAATATCCGCATGGGACGCCCGGGCGCGACCGATGAGGATGTGATAAACGCCGCAAAGGCATGCGGCTGCCATGATTTCATCATGCAGCTGGAGAACGGATACAACACGATCGCCGGCGGCTCGGGAGCTCACCTCTCGGGCGGCGAGCGGCAGCGGATCGCCATCGCCCGCGCGATGCTCAAGGACGCGCCCGTCGTCATCCTCGATGAGGCGACCGCGTATACCGATCCGGAAAATGAAGCACTCGTCCAGAAGTCGGTGGCGAAGCTTGTAAAGGGCAGAACGCTGATCGTCATCGCGCACCGCCTCTCGACCATTGCCACGGCCGACCACATCGTCCTGATCAACGACGGACGCGTGGAGGCGGAGGGCACGCAGGAGGAGCTTCTCGCAAAGAGCGCGTTGTACCGCGAGATGTGGGAAGCCCACAACAGCACGAAGGATACGGAGGTGGCATAATGCTTGCGATTTTGCGAAAATTCTTTGATTTCTGCAACGAGGAAGACCGCCGCAAGCTGCGGCTGTCGATGATCCTCGGCGTACTGCGGGCGATGTTCACGGCGCTCCGCATTCCCGCGGTGGGTGTGGTCGCCATGGGCATTGTGAACGGCGATATGAGCGCGAAGCACATCTGGGGATCCTTCGGGATCATGTGCGTATCCGTGCTGGGACAGATCCTGGTTTCCCTGAAGACAACGATGCTTCAGTGCGAGGCCGGATACCACAGCAGCTGTAACAAGAGAATAGAGATCGCGGAGCACCTCCGTTATCTTCCGATGGGATTTTTCAACCAGAACAGCCTGGGGCGCATTACCAACATCACGACCAACGTGATGGAAGGTCTTGCGGACGTGGCGGCCCGGGTTATCATGATGACGACGCAGGGCATCCTCACAACCGCGGTCATCATCGTCATGATCTTCTTCTTTGACTGGCGCATCGGCATCATTCTTGTGATCGGAGTGGCTCTCTTCGGCGTGTTCAACGCGCTGATGCAGGCCTCCGCGAAACGCTCCGCGCCGCGCAAGGCCGTGGCCGACGAGGCGCTGGTGTCCGCCGTCATCGAGTACGTACAGGGCATCGCCGAGGTGAAGAACTTCAATCTCACCGGCAAGGAGGCGAAGAAGCTCTTTAAGGCGATCAACGAAAAATGCAAGGGCGACACGCTCCTCGAGTATTCGGTCATCCCGTTCATGACACTTCAGAACATCACGACGAAGCTCATGGGCATCGCGATGGCGGTGGCAGCGGTGAAGTTTTATTTTGCGGGGACGATGGATCTGCTGTACACGATCATGATGACCGTCGCGTCGTTCCTGATCTACGAGAGCCTTGATCTGATGGGCAACTTTTCCGCGCTGCTGCGCACCATCGACATCGCGGTCACGCAGGCAAAGGGCGTTTTGGAGGAGCCGGCCATGGATATCACAGGCGCGGATATCACGCCGAAGCACTTTGACATTGAACTGAAAAACGTAAGCTTCGCGTACGAGTCCCGCCGCATCATCGACAATGTCTCACTGCGGATCCCCGAGAAGACAACCACGGCCATCGTCGGACCTTCCGGCGGCGGCAAGACGACGCTCACAAGTCTGATCGCGCGGTTCTGGGATGTTCAGGAGGGCGAGGTGCTGCTGAACGGAAGAAACGTGAAGGAATACAGTTTCGATTCACTCATGCGCAACTTCAGCTTCGTGTTCCAGCGCGTGTATCTCTTTGAGGACACCATCGCCAACAACATCCGCTTCGGTGAGCCCGAGGCGCCGATGGAGCGCGTGATCGAGGCGGCGAAGAAAGCGCGCTGCCACGACTTCATCATGCAGCTGCCGGACGGCTACGAGACCGTCATCGGCGAGGGCGGCGCTTCGCTCTCGGGCGGCGAGAAGCAGCGCATCTCCATCGCACGGGCCATCCTGAAGGACAGCCCGATCATCATCCTCGACGAGGCGACCGCCAACGTCGACCCAGAAAATGAAGCTGAACTCGTCAAGGCAGTGCAGGAGCTCACGCGCAACAAGACGATCATCATGATCGCTCACCGGCTGAAGACCGTGCGCAACGCCGATCAGATCCTTGTGATCGATCAGGGACGCATCGCGCAGCAGGGCACACACGAGCAGCTGATGAAGAAGGACGGCATTTACCGCCGCTTCGTCTCCGAGCGCAGCGAGGCGGCATCGTGGAAGATCGCGTGATGCCCGCGTAAGTGATCGCGCGATGCTTGTGTAAGAGATCGCACGAAGCTTGAATGAGACAATGGTTGTCTTTGGGTAACAAAAAGCGCAATGTTCGTCGGAAAATGTAAAAAAGCGGTTGACACCAATCGCAAACAGTGATAGTATCGGTAACGAGTTAGCCAAGGCTAACCAAGGAGAATAAATCATACGCATCATATGTGATCCCTCCCCTTCGAAGCGGTCACACCGCCGCTTCCGGGGAGGGTTTCGCATGTCGAAAGGAGTTTGAATATGAACGCAATGAAGATTGTTGAAGTTTACGGACGTGAGATCCTGGATTCCCGCGGCAATCCCACCGTGGAGGCCGAGGTTACGTTGGCGGACGGCACAGTAGCGAGAGGAACCGCGCCCAGCGGCGCTTCCACCGGCGAGTTTGAGGCTCTCGAGCTTCGCGACGGTGACAAGGGAAGATATCTCGGAAAGGGAGTGACCAAGGCTGTTGACAATATCAACACCGTGATCCGCGAGGCGGTTTGCGGAATTGACGCTTCGGACACCTATGCCGTGGACGGCGCGATGATCGCGGCGGACGGAACGAAGGACAAATCGAAGCTCGGTGCCAACGCAATTCTTGCAGTTTCCATTGCGGCGGCACGCGCGGCTGCACAGTCCCTGGGAATCCCGCTGTATCGTTTCCTGGGCGGTGCCGCAGGCAACCGTCTTCCGGTTCCGATGATGAATATCTTAAACGGCGGCGCACATGCGACCAACACCGTGGACGTACAGGAGTTTATGATCATGCCGGTGGGCGCTCCGTCCTTCAAGGAGGCGCTTCGCTGGTGCGCGGAGGTGTTCCACGCGCTTGCCAAGCTTCTGAAGAGCAGGGGCCTTGCGACGTCCGTCGGAGATGAGGGCGGTTTCGCACCGAACCTGTCCTCCGACGAGGAGACCATCGAGACGATCCTGGAGGCGGTCAAAGCAGCCGGCTATGAGCCCGGCAAGGACTTCATGATCGCGATGGACGCGGCGTCCTCCGAGTGGAAGAGCGAGAAGGGCAAGGGCTTCTACAGACAGCCGAAGTCCGGTAAGGAGTTCACCTCTGACGAGCTGATCGCCCACTGGGAGAGCCTGATCGACAAGTATCCGATCATCTCCATCGAGGACGGTCTGGATGAGGAGGACTGGGAAGGCTGGCAGAAGATGACCGCGAAGATCGGCGGCAAGGTTCAGCTGGTCGGCGACGATCTCTTCGTGACCAACACCGAGCGCCTCTCCAAGGGTATCGCCCTCGGCGCCGGCAACTCGATCCTGATCAAGCTCAACCAGATCGGTTCGGTCTCCGAGACACTCGA
>CADBLW010000057.1 GCA_902795625.1 uncultured Lachnospiraceae bacterium
GTTGTCTTCGAGGCAATCTGGGAGGTGGCCAAGGCGCACGGAGTGTTCCTCGCGGCGCAGTGCTGCGAGCACTTAAACCGCGCGATCATCATCGAGCGGGCGGCAGTGCCCGGCGCGGACATCGTGAATGTTGTGCCGCAGCCCAAGGCCGGCGGATCGTTTGCGACGCAGGCGTATCACCATTTTGCGGATCCGGTCGCGGTCGAGGAGATCCGCGCAGACGGTGGCATCGACATCGGGTTCACGCTGATCGGCATGCATCTGAAGAAGGTGGCAGTCCCGCTCCGGCTTGCGAACAACCGAATCGGCGAGGCGACGGTTCTCGCGGCGCGCGTGAGACCGAAGTTCATCGGCGGCTCGAGGGCCGTGTATGACGAGGAGCTGCTGTAAGTTTCGTTCCGGAAGTGCGGCGGAATTGCGTGGGGAAGGGCATTTTCCGGGGAGTAACGGCACATTATGTGAATGGGAACAATACATTTTGCGAAAGTAACAACGCATTTCCGGGAAGTAACAACACTTTTGGGGGAATTCGTGATACTCTTGCCGAAAAAGGAAGGAGTGTCCGACGGTATATGAAAGAATTTAAAGATAAACTGAAAGAGCGCAGGTGCGCGGAGGGACTTTCCCAGCAACAGCTGGCGGACAAGCTTTTTGTCAGCAGGAGCGCAGTCGCAAAATGGGAGAACGGTCTCGGGCTCCCCTCGCCGGATTGCCGGGAGCAGATCCGGTCGCTGTTCGGCGTCGACGACAGCTTCTTTGCCGCGGATGAGCCGGAGGAAATCCTCTGCACGAAGAACCGGAAGCTTCGAAAGTTGTCTATTGTCCTGAGGGTGCTTGCGGGGACGTTCGCCGTCGTCGTGATCGCACTGACGATCCTTTTGGGCAGCGGCTACCGGTTTTCTGCCGCGGAAATTTTCTCGGAGCACTCGGCCAGTGTTCCTGCCCTGCAGTTCGCGGACGGAGAGTATGTGTTTGACAGCATCCTCTGGGACGTTACGGACGGTGAGGGCAAAACCATAGATCACATGATGGACGCGATCCGGGTTGCCAGGAAGACCGGCCCGTTCTACCGCGAAGTGACGGGGAACGCAGAGTATTGTTCGCAGTATGTGCTTGTGACAACGGACATTCAGAAAATGGCGTATCTGGAGGTGTATCACGGCCGCGATGCAGACTATTATTTTCTGAAGTGGATCAACCAACTTGGGACCGATAAACCAACGGACTCGGAAATGCAAACGAAGTTCCCCTTGCTCACAGACCGGATCACTGTCAACGGGCAGGAAAAGCAGCTGTTGTACTATTCGTATTTCAAGATGAGCGAAGCAATTGACACGTTGGAGGCGGACGGCACAGAGCTTATACTCATGCCGTATACGGATCCGGAAGAATAGCAGGGACGAAATGAAATAACACGGAAAATGCAACACGGCCGATGGGAATTCCATTGGCCGTGTTGTTTATATACGGTCCGACACCCGCCGCCGAAAAAAGTTGCAACCGAGCAGGTTCATTTTCCGACTGATAGGGTGAGAGCGGACCAAAAAGGAACGGAAGTACGACCGAAAGTAACGACGAAGGGGCAATATTCCATGACTGAAGCGGAAATTGTTGAACTGTACCGGAAACGCGACGAGGAAGCCCTCCGGGTGACGCAGGAGCAGTACGGGCATTATCTGATGAAGATTGCCATGCAGATCCTGAATGACGAGGAGGACGCGAAGGAGTGCGTGAACGACACGTACCTCGCGGCGTGGAATTCCATACCGGACAACCGGCCGGAGCGGTTATCCCTGTATCTCGGAAAGATCGTGCGGGCAAGGGCAGTGGACCGGGTCAGGTACAAGACAAGTGAAAAACGCGGGGCGTCGGAGTATACGGTTTCCCTGGAAGAGCTGGAGGAAGTATTTTCCGATGACCGTTCGCCGGAGGACGAGTTGGACGCAGCGGCGCTGCGGGAGGCAGTGAAGGGGTTTCTCCTGAAGCAGCCGGCGGAGGACCGCAAGCTGTTTCTTGAGCGGTACTTCTATTTTCGGCCGTTGAAGGAAGCGGCGGAGCAGTGCGGGATGAGCGAGCCGAAGGCCAAGTCAATCCTGTTCCGCATGAGAAAGAAGCTGAAGGCGCATCTGAAGAAGGAAGGTTTTACGCGATGAAAAAAGATCAATTGATAGATGCCATCGGGTTGTTGGATGACGCCGTGCTGGCCGAGGTCGACGGCGGCGGGGCCGACGGTGCCGAGGCTGACGGTGCCGGGCCGGTGACGGCAGCGGCGAAGGCGTCGGAAAATAAAGCAACGCTCAGGCGAAGATTCCGGATCATCCTGATAACGACGATGATCCTGGTTCTGATCGGAGGGACAGTGGCAGTGGCATCGGGAGGCATCGGCGGATTGCTGAATTTGGGAACGAGAATCAAGACGGAGGACGGCGGAGAGCTGATCCAGCACGAGTATGTCGGGTACGGCGACGAAAAGGTGAGCATATCGGATATTCGGGGCGCTGTCAATAAGGACGTGAAAGCGATACCGGAGACGATGAAGGACAGGCCTCTGTGGTCCAACACAGTGCCGAACACTGTCGTTAAGAGGTATGAGGATATCGATGACGCGATCGATTATATCGGATACGGGAAACTGGTCTTTCCCGAGACGGAATATCCTTTCACCGACATCCACACGGAGGTAATGGGATTTCAGAAGGATGATTCGTCTGAATACAATCCGGGATTGATCATCCTGGGGGCGTCACAGAGATATCACAGCGACCCGGATTACTGGTTCTCGACATCGATATACATTTATACCGACAGTTATCCGCAGGATACTGTCGGAATCCGTACGGGCGTGACGGAATTGGCGACGTACACATCGGAGGAGAGAACGGTGAACGGAAGAACATTTTGCATCGTGCGGCAGGAGGATCCCTCATTTTCCGAGGGATATCAGCTTGCGACAGATGTCTTCTGGCAGGAGAACGGCGTGTTCTACTATTTCCACATCGTGTACAGGGAGGAGCTCCGCGAGGAGGCGGAGAAGGTCGCGCAGGAGTGGATGGAGAGTTTCCGTTGAAACAATGCCCCGTGGGTTTCCACGGGGCATTTGAATATATGGCTTCCTTTCTTTTTTGTTTTGCGCAAAATTTTGTTGCGCAAATTTTCCGCAGTTTAAGAAATCGACCGCGGAAAATGCATCTATATAGGTGAAAGCAATCAACCGGTTGATCTGCTCGGAAGGAGATGACATTTTGAAAGAAGGTTTTCCGAATGACAATCAAATCCTTGAGTTGTTCTGCAACGGTTCGGAGAGCGCGCTGGAGGAGGTTTCGAAGAAGTACGGTGCGGCTATGTTGCGGCTTGCAAAAAGTATTTTATCGGACGAGCAGGATGCGGAGGAATGCGTGAACGATGCTTATCTGAGCGCGTGGCAGGCTGTTCCCGCGGCAAAGCCCTCCAATCTGAAAGCGTACCTCCTTCAAAGTGTTCGGAATGCTGCGCTGGAACGACTTCGGAGCAGCAGGGCGAAGAAACGAGGCGGCGGGGTGGCGGTCAGCTCCTTCGAGGAGCTTGAAGAATGCATCCCCGACAGCCGAAGGGAAGAGCCCGGCGACAATGAAAAACTGAGATTGCAGCTGGAATCATTTCTCGCAGGACTGTCTGCGGAGAAACGCGCGATATTTCTGGGGCGTTTCTGGTTCTCATACTCCGTGACGGAGATCGCATGGAAAACCGGAAAGAGCGAGAAGTATATCAGCAACCAGCTGTATAACCTGAAGAGAAAGCTCAGAAAACATCTCGACAGAAAGGAAGGATGAGTATGAACGGATTAGATTTAAGCAAAGCATTGACCGATATTGATCTGCGATATGTCGAAGAGACGGACGAAAAGCTCAACGGTACCATGTCCGGTAATGCGGAAAGAAACAAAACCCGGAGGAGATTCCTACGGCCCGCGCTGCTTGCGGCGTGTCTTGTGGTGTTGCTGGCAGGAACGCTCGTGGCAGGTGCCGAGGTGCTGAAAGACAGCCGTTTCCTGGAGATGCTCGGGATCAAAGATTCCTCGAATGATCTGGAAAAGGCAGTAATAACAAAGGATCTTACCGCAAAGGTCGGTGATATGACGGTTACCGTGGAAAATATCATCGTCGACAAACATATCATTTATGCGGAGATCAGTACGGACTACGCGTTGGACAAACCGGACGGATGGATTACCGAAGAAACAGGAGGCTGTCTGGAGATATCCGGTGAAGCCGGTAACGTACTCGATGAGCATAGCTATCCCGGATACATGCAAGGTGTTTCGCGATTCTGCAAAGACGGAAAACAGTGGTATTGGTACGTGATTGAGTATATGGACGAGAATGTCGATCTGGGGCATGCAAAAATGCAGCTTACCGTCAAGGATACCGAGAATCATAAGGTTGTATTTGAATGGGACAATAATTACGCTTCCAAGAGCGAGGTGATCCCGGTTAACCGCGTGGTGGATGGGGTTACCATATTGGACATCAGATTCTCGCTGACGGAGATGGTGATCAAGGCGGAATCTGATCAAGAAGCTTATGGGGTATCACTTGATTATATCAAGCTGGATGATGGAACGGTTCTGTATTATTCCGAATACAACGGAGTTCCGGTTCATAATTCCGGCGATGGAACCGGACATAACGGACATATTGCAAGAAGGGCATTCTATACGCTGCTCTCCGGATTCGCGGAAAAAGACAGCAAGGAATGGCAGTTTGTGCCGTACGAGAGGATTGTGAGTGTCAGCATCAACGGTACGGAGATCCCTATTCGATAAGCAGATAGAAGTTTTTCGAAAATGCCCCGTGGGTTTCCACGGGGCATTTTGATGTTTCAGAGAAATATGATTTCCGGTCAGTCGATTGCAGTCCTATTTTCCGAAAAATGTTTCCGGTAGTACGACAGGAACAGCGTGAACGAGGTCAGGCAGCACAGAATGTCTGCCAACGGCGTCGCGATGGCGATGCCCGTAAGAGGCGCGAACAGACGGAA
>CADBLW010000058.1 GCA_902795625.1 uncultured Lachnospiraceae bacterium
ACCGGCCGGAGACGTTCTTCACTCCGGCCGGGTATCTTCAGTATCATGCAGGCTTTCGGTTCCGGCAGTTCCTGCTACTGCCGTAAGGTCGAACACTTATGTCTGTGTTGGTCCGTACCTTCCTTTCTGTAATTATCGTTTTGAGGTAAGTCTCTTAAGTGTCCTTGGGACTGTACCGTCCTTTCTTTAAATATCGTTTTGAGGTAGATCGCTTAAGTCTCCTTGGGACCGTACCTTCCTTTCATCAATATCGTTTTGAGGTGGGTCAACTTATGCTTCCTTTGGACCGTACCTGCCTTTCTGTGATAATCCTATATGTCGATGATCGACTGTAACTGTTTTTTGGGTAGGCCACTGACTATTTCATCGGACCGTACCATCCTTTCTGCAGTTTTGTTTTGGGTCGGTCAACTGACTATTTCATCGGACTGTACCAGCCTTTCAATCATATTTAATGGGTAACATCTATCTCAACGCCGTTTTGGCTGTTGCTGACGCCCGGATCCCATCGTCAAATAAATTCTGCGGCCTCTCTCATCTGCACCCGTGTGCCACCGGCTGACTGCCTGCTCGTTGTGCCACTTTATTGTTTTCGTTGTGCACCGGTCTTCGCGTCGAAGGCTCTCAATGTTACTCTGTCGTTCCCATCGGACTGTACCATCCTTCTTTTGATACTTGATACTTTTCGGTAAATCTTTCAGGTCTTACTGTTTAGGTTGTTACTTTGCAGTGTACATCGGACCGTACCTTCTTTCGGTAGATTTGTTCGATCAAACTGTTTTAGTTGTTACTCTGCAGCTCCCATCGGACTGTACCTTCTTTCGGTAGATTTGTTCGACTGACTGTTCGGTATTACTTCGCAGTGTCCATCGGACCGTACCTTCTCTTTCCTGGATTAGTTGGAACTTGTTCGGTGTTACTTTGCAGTGCCCATCGGACTGTACCTTCTCTTTCGGAAAATTTTGTTTCGATCGTTCTCACCGCCGATCGTCTCTGCCGGTCTCCGGATCGTTATAGGGTCGATCGGGAATTCGTTCCGGCTCGCTTGTTTTTTTGTTCTGGCTCTACTATACCATCCGGGTATTATATTGTCAACACAAAACATATTTTATTCACAAACTTATTTGATAATTCTTCGTTATTGTCTGAATTGTATATACAATAGTTGTATATAACGCCTCTTTTCTGTCGAATTAGCAGCTATTGTGCGAATACTCAGTCGAATTACGAAAAATCCCGGCTTCACTCGCCTCGCGTGACGCGAATTACGTTCTCAAAAGTCGCTGAAATATTTTCAATTTCTGACGTGTTATGCGTCACTATTGCGATTGCCGTCGTTTTTGCTACGGAGTGCAGCCTTGCCAGCAAAACCTCCTTGCGAGCGGCGTCCAGCCCCGTAAAAGGCTCGTCCAGCACAAGCAGCTCCGGCTTGACCGTAAGCGCCCGAAGCCATGCCGTGCGGCGTTTCATTCCTCCGGAAAATGCCCTCACGGGCTTTCTGACACCGTCGTCGATTCCGAGCTCCGAGAGTTCAGCAAGGATGTTTGACTTCATTTTCCGGCCGGCTCTGCCCGGAATGGCAAGCGCCACATTTTTCCAGGCGGGAAGTCCCTCGCAAAGGCGATCCTCCTGGAACACCGCGGCCATGCGCGGACGCCCTGCCGGATACGTGACCGTACCGCTGTCCGGGCGTGTGAGCCCGAGCATGCAGCGGAGCATTGTCGTCTTGCCGCCGCCGGAAGGCCCGGTGATCAGCAAAACCTCGCCCTTTCGGAGCGTAACGGACACGTCCGTAAGCACAGCCCTTCCGTTATAGCTCTTATCCACGTGGTCGAGCACAACAACCGGCTCGTTATCTTGATCGACACGATCCGCGGGCTCTCCTCCGGATACGCCCGCTTCTCCGGATCCAGTATCAACACTGTCTTCCGGTCCCGCCGAAGATCCGGTTCCTTCTCCGGCTTTCAACTCCGCCGAGGAGTTTTCCTCAACCTCTTCCTCCGCCGTTCTGTCCTCGAGGACCTGCAGGCCGACGAGGAACCGCAGCGCCTGCCGCGGCCGGTACCAAAGCGTCGGGTCGGCGATGGCGATCGTCACTGCCCGCAGCACGATCATGATCAGCCACTCCATCAGAACACTCACGAGGATCACGACCACCGTCCACGCGAAGAGCGCCGGGGTGTCGAGGTACAGCTTGGAGTCGTACAGCTGGCGTCCTATGGAATTTTTCGAGAGACCGATGATCTCCGCGGCGATGCCCGCCTTCCAGCAGAGGGAAAGGCCGGACGAAACCGCTGCCGTCGCGTACGGCACCGCGTTCGGTATGAACAGATACCGAAGTTTCCGGGGGAAGGAATAGCCGAACACCTTCGCCATTTCCAGCATTTCCACGGGCGTTTCGCGGATGCCCTTCGAGACGTTGGCGTAAACCACCGGAAGCACGATCAGGAAGGAGATCACGATGCTGATGCGCGCCGGATCGACCCACAGCAGCAGTAAAATGATGAACGAAACAACGGGAACCGTCTTCACAAGCTTCATCGGCGGCAGCAGGAGCATTTCCGCGAACAGACTGAACCGGCAGATGATCGCGAGGATGACGCCGAGCACAAGGGCCGTCGCAAAGCCCGTAACGATATGCTTCAGGCTGCCGAGCAGTATTCCGGAAAATTCCGGTTTCGCGATCAGCTCGCGGAACGCGCTCCACACATCCTTCGGGTACGGCAGGAGCACCTGACTCCCAAGCTTCCCGGCCTCGTACTGCCACAGGGCAAACCACACCGCCAGGGAGAT
>CADBLW010000059.1 GCA_902795625.1 uncultured Lachnospiraceae bacterium
GGACGGCGATGACAAGAAGGACGGCGACGACAAGACGGACGGTGACGAGAAGACGGATGCTCAGAAGGAGCGGGAGGAGTACCTCGCGATGCTCACGGACGAGAACGTGGAGAAGTATTTTGCGGAAGTCCTCGGCGAAAAATACGCGCACACCGTGGAAGGCTACCGCACGTATATCAGCGAGAAGCTGCAGCTTTCGAAGTTCAACTCCAAAGCGTCCACCGATATCCTTGAGTATCTGGAAAATAACTCCACAGTGAAGAAGCTTCCTTCGAGACGCTTCATGAAGAACTGGACGACCATCCAGAAGAAGGAGATGGAGGAGACCTACGAGTATTATGTAAACGCATACGCAAGCTTCGGAGCTTCTCTCAACAAGACGCTGTACGAGTTCTATGACAACCGCGAGAAAGACGGCAAGACCGATATGACCGCGGAGGAGTACTTCAACTACTATGCGGAGTCCCAGGCGGAAGTTCGTGTGAAGGACACCATCCTGCTGCTTGCAGTGTTTGACAAGCTCGGATATACCTTTGACCAGACTGAGCTCGACGCGTTCATCACGGAGCATTACACCTCGAAGGACGAGGCTGTCAAGGAGTACGGCAGCGAGTATCTCGCGCTTTCCTGGAAAGCGGAGAAGGCTCTGCAGGCGCTGCTTGACCGCGTACACAAGACTGACGCTCAGTAATCGAAAATGATAAGCAAAAAAAGAGACCGATGAGGTCTCTTTTTTTATGCTTTAAACTTGATCACGCCAGCGTTCCCGATCGCTCCGGCGTTCCTGATCGTTCTTGCGGCCGGTCATTGAACGACACGGAATATGGTGAAAATTTCCCTGCCTACGGTCAGGGATCTGTCGTATGTGAGTGTCAGTTCGGAGTAAGTCTGTCCGGCAACTGCACCGTCCCAGATGACAATGATGTTTGTCTTCTGTCCGTTGCTGATCACACGGTAGACCGGGCCGGATTCCCTTGCAAATTCTTCCGCACCTTCCGTAGGGATCGTGAACCCTGCGAGAGTCACATCGGACAGGGTATATTGTCTCTTGGAAGAAAGATCAACCGGTTTCAGGCTCTTGGAACCGGAATAGAAGGCTTCGATCTCCAGCTTCTGCGGAGGCTCCTCTTCCTGCGGTTCGTTCTTCTCGTCCGGCTTCGGAACATCGGTAATAACAGGGTCGTCGGAAAGATTGTCCTCGTTCGACGGGTTCGCCGGGGTGGAATTCTGCTTTCCGCCGTCATCATCCTTTCCGCCTTTCTTATCCCTCTCGTTGTTCGCATTTTCCGAGGCAGGAGTGGGAGTGTTGGCAGAAACTGCCAAGGTGTTATCGCTTTTGGTCTTGCGCTGCTTTGGCAGGCTGATACTGTTCAGCATCGTCACCAGCACGCCGATAATGATGACCGCAGCCGCAACACCGGAGAGCGTTAACATGATCCGGCGATTGTCCGTTATGATCCGGAAGAGACCGCTGCGCTGCTTCTTCGGCTCCGTTGTCTGCGTCGGCTCTGTTTCTGTTGTCCGCGTCGGTTCCGGTTCTGTTGTCTGCGCCGGCTTCGGTTCCTCCTGCGCTGCCTGAATTTTCGCCAGGATGCGCGGCATCAGATCCGGCGCCTGTTGTTCGGCGTATGCCGCAAATGCCTTCTCCCATTCGGGAGTCGGCGGGATGTCTTCCGCATTGACCGGAAGATCATCGATGCGATTGTTGTCATCGGTCATATCCGCACCTCCTTATCTTATTGACGGCTTCGCGATAGATCCACGCGACGGTACCCTGCGGCTTGCCCGTTGCTTCCGCGATCTCGCGGAAGGTGAGCCCCATCAGGTGCTTCATGGAAACAATCTCACGTTCCTGCGGTGTCATCATGGCGAGCACCTGCTCCACAGCGATCTCATTGACGATATCGTCCGCGGACGACGGAACAGCGCCGAGGTCGGTCTCCTCCGTGACATCGATGGAGATCGTGCGCTTGTTCACGCGCAGGTAGTCGATGGCGCGATTGCGCGCCATGGTTGCCAGGTAGCCTTTGTGCCCGTTGCCGGGGCGGTATGCGGGCGGCGATTCCCAGAATTTCAGAAACAGGTCTGCCGTGATGTCTTCGGCATCTTCCCGCTGCGTCACAAGCGCGCTCACGACCTGGAACAGATACGCGGAATACTCGTTGTAAATGCGCATCAGACCATCCTGTTCGCGGCGCCGGATTGCGTCGAGGCAGTCGGCAAACTCCCGATCCGTCATGGGATCTCCTTCCCCGAAACCGCGCTCCGAAGCGGCGTACGCAACTGCCGCTGAAGCCTTAGCTGCCATAGATACGGAGTGGTTTCGACATTTTATGGATAAATATCGACAAGATTTTCTGCCGATGTATACAGCATTTAACAATAAGTGTATTCCTAATGACATTGAAAATCAAGTCAAACCGTTCTAATTTGGTATCTGACACCGCGACGGGCCGCGGAGAGGCACGGGAAGCCGGGCTGAATTTTCCGCGGTTCAGAGGAAAAAAAGTGTAGCATTGATGCTGACGGAAAGGCGGAAACTATGTATAATGTTAAGGGAAAATGGGCGCTGATCACGGGAGCTGCCCGCGGTATCGGATTTCTCACGGCGCAGTTTATGGCGCGGCAGGGCTGCAACCTGATCCTGCACAGCAGAAGCCTCGAGCATACGGAGAAGGTGCTTCGCGAGGTGCGCGCGTACGGTGTGCAGGCGTACGCCGTTGAGGCGGATCTCGCCGATGCGGCTGCGGTGCAGCGCATGTGCGAGGAGATCGACGGGCTGGAAGTGCCGGTCGACATCGTGCTCAACAACGCGGGACTGCAGATCGCGTACCGCAAGTTTTATTTTACGACGCCGGTGGAGGATTATACGGTGAGCTTTGCCGTCAACACGATCGCTCCTGCCATGATCTGCTATCATTTTATGCCGAAAATGATCGAGCGCGGCAGCGGACGCATCGTCAACACCACGAGCGGGATCGCGCTCGATGTGTGTCAGGCGGGGTATTCCGCGAGCAAGGCGGCGCTTGACAAGATCACGATCGACCTCGGATCGACCGTGCAGGGCACCGATGTGATGATCAATCTTGCCGATCCGGGCTGGTGCCGGACCGACCTCGGCGGACCGGGTGCGCCGAACGCGCCGGAGAGCACGATCCCCGGTATCGTTGTCGGTGTCTTCGCCGACGACAAGAAATCCGGGCGGCACCTGACGGCACAGTCGTTTACCGGTATGACACTCGAGGCGGCCGTTCGCAAATGCGAGGCCGAGTTTGACAGTCCTTATGCGATGTAGGAAAGGGGTTTACCATGAAAAATTTTGATTTTTGGTCACCGACATATTTTGCGTTTGGAAAAGATCAGGAGAACCGCGCAGGCGAGCTTGTGAAGAAGTTCGGCGGCACGAAGGTGCTGATCCATTACGGCGGCGGCAGCGTTGTCCGCTCGGGTCTTCTGGACCGCGTGAAGGCATCCCTTGAGAAGGAGGGCATCGCGTATGCAGAGCTCGGCGGCGTGAAGCCGAATCCGCGCAGCGGCCTTGTCTACGAGGGTATTGAGCTGTGCCGTAAGGAGGGAGTCGATTTCCTTCTCGCCGTGGGCGGCGGAAGCACGATCGATTCCTCGAAGGCGATCGCGGCAGGCGTTCTGTACGACGGTGATTTCTGGGATTTCTACTGCGGCAAGGCCTTTGTTCAGAAGGCGCTTCCGGTCGGTACCGTGCTGACGATCGCGGCTGCCGGCAGCGAGGGCAGCGGTGACAGCGTCATCACGAAGGAAGAGGGCATGTTCAAGCGCGGCACCGGAAGCAACGCGCTCCGTCCGAAGTTCAGTATCCTGAATCCGGCGCTCACGCAGACGCTTCCGCCGCACCAGACGGCGGCGGGAATCACCGATATCATGGCGCACCTTTACGAGCGCTACATCACCTCCACGACCGAGGTTGAGGTGACCGACCGCATGATCGAGGCACTCATGATGACACTCGTCCATGAGGGACCGCGCGTGATCGAGAACCCGGACAACTACGAGGCCCGCGCGAACATTATGTGGGCCGGCATGATGGCGCACAACAATTCCTGCGGTGTCGGCCGCAACCAGGACTGGCTCAGCCACACCATCGAGCACGAGCTCTCGGCTCTGTACGACTGCGCTCACGGCGCGGGACTTGCCGTGACTATGCCGGCTGTGTTCACCTATGAACTTCCTCACGCTGTCATGCGCTTCGCGCAGGTGGCAAGCCGCGTCTGGGGCTGCCCGATGGATTTTACGAATCCGGAGGCTACCGCAAAGGCCGGCATTGAGGCTCTCCGCAGCTTCCTCACGGCGCTCGGCATGCCTCGCACCATCGGCGAGCTCGGCGGAAGAGAGGAGGACATCCCGACGCTTGTAAACGTGCTCTGCCGCGGGGACGGCAGAAACGGCACGATCGGCGGTTTCCTGACGCTCGACGAGGAGCAGTGCGCGGAGATCTATCGTGCCATGCTGTAAGATCAGAGTGGTTTTTCCGACAGAAAAATGATATGATAAAGTATCGGGGCGTCCCTGCGGGATTCACGCATCGGACGCCCCGGGTTTCTTATACACGAATATTGCACAAAGGGGATTACAAAAACATGGATAAGGGAAAGAAACTTCTTCGCTGGCAGGATCCGACCAAGGGAGAGCCGCTTCCGGTGATCCGCGTGAATCAGCTAGGGTATGCGCCGGAACTTTCGAAGAAGGTTGTTGTGACGGTCGACGGGGACTACACCCTGACGGACGGTAACGGGACGGAGATCAGACATTTTCCAAAGGTGGAGACGAAGCCGGACGAGGCGTCCGGCGATCGTGTCGCGATGCTGGAACTGGGAGCGCTTGCCCCCGGAACGTACACGCTTGCGGGCGGCGGAGAGAGACGCGAGATCGAGGTTACGGGACGCCCGTGGCAGGCGGTGACCAACGCACTCATCAAGGGCCTGTATTACCAGCGGTGTGACGAACTTACGGAGGAGCATGCGGGTGTCTACAAGCATCCGGCGTGCCACACCGGCCTCGTCGAGGAGTGGCGCAAGCCCGAACCGCCGATCCCGGAGGAAATAAAGGCAAAGATCCCGCCTCATTTTCTGCGTCTGTTGTCGATCCCGGTCGAGGAGCCGTACGGCGAAGCGCCCGCTCCGCGCAGGATCAAGGGCGGCTGGCACGACGCCGGCGACTACGGCAAATACGTCGGCCCCGGCGCGGTGACGGTCGGTCATCTGCTGTATGCGTGGAAGTTGTTCCCGCAGGGTTGCAGCGACGAGTTGAATATCCCCGAGAGCGGGAACGGCGTACCGGACATTCTGAACGAGACGCGCTTTGAGCTGGAGTGGATTCTGCAGATGCAGAGAGCTGACGGCGCATTTTACCACAAACTGACGACGGATCATTTTCCGCCGTTCATCATGCCCGAGGAGGATACCCGGCAGGAGTACCTCTCGCCGATCTCACGCACCGCGACCGGCGACGCGGTGGCAGCGCTGGCGCTGGCAGCCCGCGTGTACCGTCCGTACGATGCGGATTTTGCGGACAAGTGCCTGAGCACGGCACTCTTCGGCTGGAAATGGCTGGCGGAGCATCCGGAGACGCGTCCGTACCGCAATCCGTTTGAACTGCAGTCCGGCATGTACGGCGACGCGGATGACCACGACGAGCGCTTCTGGGCGGCGTGCGAACTCTATGCGACGACCGGAGAGGAGGAGTACCGCGAGGCAGCGGAAGGCTTCTACCGCGAAGTCCGCAAACTGACGCTGTTCGGTTGGGCGGATGTCTCCGGACTCGGCGCTCTGTGCTGCCTCTTCGACCTGAAGGAGAAGGGCGGGGAGCTGCTCTACGATGATCTGAAGCAGGCCTTTCTTCGCCGCAGTGAATGGGCGCTCCTTGTGTCGAAAGCCTCCGGCTACGGGACGGCGATCCCTGCGACGGACTATGTTTGGGGCAGCATCCTGACTGCGATGAGCAACGCCATGGCGATGATCATGAACACGCTCCTTACAGGGCGCGAGGATATGCGCGACGCGGCTCTCGTACAGCTGGATTACGCGCTCGGACTCAATGCCCTCGACATCTCTTTTGTTACCGGTTACGGCGAGCGTCAGGTGATGTTCCCGCACCATCGGCCTTCGGGGGCGGACGGGATCGAGATGCCGGTGCCCGGCCTGATCTCCGGCGGACCGAACGGGAAGATGAATTATCCCAACGTGAAGGACAGACTCGCCAACGTTCCGCCTGCCAAGCACTACATCGACGAGACCGAGTTCGCCGACATGAACGAGATCGCGATCTACTGGAACTCACCGACGGTATTCACGGCAGCGTACTTCAACGGGTTGACCGCGGAATAAACAAACCGTAACTGACGGGGCTGTGCACTGATAAAACAGTGTGCAGCCCTGCTTTTTGTCCGGCCGGCACGGCCCGGCGGCGATAAAATACCTTCGTGTTTTCCTCGCGTCAACTATGGAAAATAAGGCAGTGCTGTGTTATAATTGCGTATACGGAATAAACACATGAAGCCTGTCGGCTCAAATGATATA
>CADBLW010000060.1 GCA_902795625.1 uncultured Lachnospiraceae bacterium
ACATAGTAACGGGTGCCGTGGTGCTCTCCCTTTCCGTACCAGAAGAAGAATATCGTCGAGGTCAGCCACGCAAACGCGGTCACCGCACAGTACACCGCGCGGAAGCCGTCCGCGACAAGATACACGCCCATGCCGCACAGCTTCGGGATCGACAGCGAATACTGCTGTCCGTTCCACAGCCCGAGAGCGACGATCATCGTGAGTACAAACATCGTCGCCACCGTGAGGGCGATGCCGCATTTTTCGACAGCGTCGGCTGCCTTCGGAGCGCTCTTCCGGAAGAATGCGCCGAGAGCACACGAAACATACCCCCCCAGCAGGGGAAGCAGTACGAGCCACAATAAGATCAGGTTTCCGCTCATCGTTGCATCCTTTCCGTCATAGTTTTATCGTTGTTATCGTTATATTACATATCGTTCCTCACCGGATCCCCGCCGCGACATCCGAGAGAAAATGCAGCACCGGTTGGGAACATATGCCCATCACCGTCACTAACGTTACAAGAAGCACAAGCGGCAGACGCATGCGCCAGCCTGTTCTGCGGATCTCCCCGCTCACCGGCTGCTCCGTGCCCGCGGTCTCCTTCGGCATCCACGCGCGCACCACGACCTCAAGGATGTAGGCCGCAGACAGCAGCGCAGACAGGATCAGTACGGCCAGCCCGGTATACGCGAAGGCCGTGCCCTGCTGCACCGCGGCGTTGCCGATATACCATTTGCTGACAAATCCGATCAGCGGCGGGATACCGATCAGGGAAAGCCCCGCGACGGTATACACGGCAAAGATCAGCTTCATGCGCCGTCCCATGCCGTCCATCTCCCACACATAGTATTTCTTCGCCTTGACGTTCACTGCGCCGATGCAGTAGAACAGCGTTATTTTCATGAGTCCGTGCCCGAGCATATGGGCAAATGCCGCCGTCATTCCGGCCTCCGTCATCAGCGAGGCCGCGAACAGGATGTACGACAGATTGCTGACCGTCGAGTACGCCAGCCGTCGTTTGCAGTGCTGCTCTTTCACCGCCTTCACGGCGCCGTACAGCATCGTGAACATGGCAAAGCACATCACCGTATACTGCGCCCACGATCCGCGAAGGAACGTCACGCCGAAGCTGTAATAAGTGATCCGGATGATTGCGAACGCGCCCGCCTTCACGACCGCGACGGCATGCAGAAGTGCCGTGACCGGCGTAGGTGCGACGGAAGCGCTCGGAAGCCATCCGTGAAACGGAAAGACCGCCGCCTTCACGCCGAAGCCGAGCACAGCCATCACATAGACGACGCGGAGCATCGTGCGCTTTCCGGCGATGTCCGCAAGCACGCCGCCGAGCCGGAAATCGATCGTCTCACCGAACACGACGATGGCGATGAACCCGATGAAGGCAAATGCCGCGCCGCCGATGGAATACCGCACGTATTTTCTGGTGGCGACGACAGCCTTGTACTTCAGGCCGTGCATCATCAGCGGGATCGTCACAAGCGTCAGCATCTCGTAAAACATGTACATCGTCATCAGGTTGGCCGAGAACGCGATGCCGAACGTGATGCCGTATGTCATTGTATAATATGCGAAAAATGTGTTCTGATGGCTCTCCGTCTCCATGTACTCGATGGCGTACAAAGACGCGATGGGCCACAACAACGCCACAAGCCCCGCGAACACGCAGGACGAGCCGTCTAGGAAGAATTTGACGGAAAGCTTCTCGGCGAGCTGCAGGATGATCGCTTCATCACTCGGATGAAACGCGAGGATCAGCGCGACACACGCCGAAGTAAGGAGTGTCACGGTCATCACCGTGATCTCCATCACCCTGCGTGAATGCGGTTTTATGATCCCAAGTGCCGCTCCGCCGAATATCGGCAGCAGCAGCGGAACCAAAAGCCAGTAAGCGCTCATGCTTTTCTCCTGCCGGGCTCCCGGGGAAGCCCGTTGCTTTCGTTACTTTATTTTCCGCTAAAATACGGAATTCAGGATCTGCGTCACCCAGTCCGTCAGAAGGCTCGGGAACAGTCCGAAGAACAGCGTTCCCGCCGCAAGCACCACAAGCGGGATCAGCATGAACGGACTTGCTTCCTTCTTCCCCTTCTCCGCGGAATCCGCCGTGATCACATCGAAGGTTTCCTCCCCGGACTCCTGTTCATCGGCCTTCTCCGCGTCGGACTCCTGTCCTTCTCCCGTCTTCACCTCGGGCTCGTGTCCCTCGTGCTCCTCCACGACGAAAAATGCGTCGGAGGCCATGGTGATCAGATAGCCCGCCGTGAGCAGCGCGCTGATGATCAGGATCACAGGCACAAGGAACCGCATCGGGCCGGTCTCCGTCTTGAGCGCGCCCGCGGCAAGGTACCATTTGCTGACAAATCCCGAGAACGGAGGGATACCGACGAGGGCGAGACCTCCGAGAGTAAAGCAGATCATCGTCACCGGCATGATCAGACCGATGCCCTTCATCTGCGCGACCTTCGTCCGGCCGGTCTTATAGATGATCGCGCCGGCGACAAGGAACAAAAGGTTCTTGGTGATCGAATGGAACACCACATGGAGAAACGCTCCCATCGCCGCGACCGGTGCCAGCAGATACAGTCCCACAAGGACATAGGAGGTCTGGCTGACCGTCGAATACGCGAGTCTCTTCTTGAACACCTTCTCCCGGAAGGCAAGCATCGAACCGAGGAATACGGTTAAAAGCGCCAGTCCGAGGAGCGCGTACTGTGCCCATGTTCCGCGCAGGAAATCAGGTCCCACCGAGAAGAACACGACACGGATCACAAAGAGGATACCCATTTTCGTAATATTGCCCGACAGCAGCGCCGATGCCGGTGCCGGAGCTACCGGGTGCGCCTTCGGAAGCCATCCGTGGAGCGGATACATACCGACCTTGGAGCCGAGACCGATCAGCATGAAGAACACCGCGATCGTGAGCGCCAGGCTCTCGTTGCTGCTCAGGTCGCTGCGGATGAAACCGCCTGCCGCGTAAGAGATCACGCCGCCTGTGACCGAGCGCTCCTCCGCAAAGCTGTAGAGGAAGAACACGCCGATCAGGCCGAGAAATGCTCCGGCCAGCGAATAATACAGATACGTGATACCAGCGGAGATCGACTCCTTCGTCTGCTCATGCATGACGAGCGGGAACGTTGCGAGTGTCATCATCTCGTAGAAAAGATAGGTCGTCACAAGGTTTCCCGAGAAGCACACGCCCATCAGCGCCGCCAGCGCCAGCAGGGAGAAGATACAGTATCTCGTCTCCCGCTTCTCATGGTTCATGTACTCGAAGGAAAACAGCGTGGATGTCATCCACATGGCCACCGTGAGCACGGCGAACCAGACCGCCGTCTTATCCGACCGGAAGAACACGGGGATGTCCGGCAGCAGTTCAAAGAGTTCGATTTCCTTCTCTCCGAGCATCGCAACTCCGACGACCAGCAGACAGGTCGCCGTCACGAAAGCTCCCGTCACGACCCGCACGGAGCGTACGCTCCTGCGGTACGCGGGAGTCATCAGCAGGATAGCTCCCAGCAGCGGCACCAATACAGTTACCGGTATCAACCATGCTCCAATCATATGTGCCTCCTCCTACATAAACTGCGCCAGTCCCGTCTGTATCCAGCGGAACACCGGCTCCGACCCCATACCAAGCACGAAATTGACGGCGATAAACATAAACACCGCCACGCGCGTTACATTCGAGTGTTTGACCGTCCCCGGTTCCGGCTCCGTGACGATCGGCGTGTAAATATTGATCAGCTGTCCGATAAAGTACATCGCGTTTAAAATGGTACTGATTGCGAGTGCCACAAGGGCGATCAGCATTTTCGGCGAGGACCCGACACCGAAGGCCGCCTTCGCGTAATATACCTTCGACGTGAAGCCCGCCAGCAGCGGAATGCCGACCATGGACAGCGAACCTATGGCAAACCCGAGGCTCGCGATCCGGTGACGGTACGCCGACCCCCTCAGCTTGCGGTAATTCGCGTACTCCCACGTGCCGTCCGAGAGGCTGTTTAAAGAGATGAACAGCATGGATTTTCCGGCCGCGTGAGCGAGAATATGGAAGATCGACGCGATCATGCCGGCCTCCGTATTCAGTCCGAAGCCCATGTATATGTACCCGATCTGCGCGACCGAGGAAAATGCGATCATACGGCTCACGTCGGTCTGCTGGATCGCGCTGATCGATCCGAACACCATGCCGGCGATACCGAACACAAACAGCACGTCATCCACCTGGATCGTATGGATGATGTCCATGCCGATGACGCGGTAGAAAAACTTGATCAGCAGGAAAATGTAGCCCTTCGAGACAAGACTCGACAATATTGCGCTCGACGCGCAGGTCGAATACCCGTACGCATCAGGCAGCCATGAGTGGAACGGGAACAGCGCCGACTTGATGGCGATACCGACGCAGAACAGTCCCACCGCGACCGTCAGCGGTTCGCTGTAGGTGCGCTGCTCGATGATCTGCACGATGGCCTCGTGCATCGGCTCCATCAGTAGATGTCCCGTGATCCCGTACAGGATCGACAGGGAAATGAGCACAAGACCGGAACCGAGCAGCGACATGATCATGTACTTTGTCGCCGCCAGAAGGTTTCGACCCCATCCGCGGATCATGATCAGGCCGCAGGCCGCGATCGTGTTGATCTCGATGAACACGTAGCCCGTGAACATGTCGTTCGTATAGATGAGCGCCAGCAGCGAGCTCAGGAGCAGATTCATCATGATGTAAAAAAGGTTCTGCTTTTCCGCGGGGATGTCCACAACGGTGAACCGGTATCCGCCGACGATGGAGAGCAGCATGACGAAGCAGAAAAATGACGCCATCATCGTCTCCAGCAGCCCAACGCGGATCTCGTTGCCGAAGGGCGCGGGGAACGCTCCCATCCTATAGTTGTACGCCTCCCCCGTATACAGCACGTAAACGAACGCCGCGACTGACAACAGTCCCGACACCGTCACCACTGCGAAGTTGAGTCTCTTCGCCCTCTTCCCCGACATCACGGAGGAGATGGGCCCGGAGATCATCGGCAGCAGTATGCTGAAAAACGGAAAATTGCGTACAAAATCCATACCGTGCTCCTATGCCGCGCGGCTCCCGCCGCAAATAATATAAGTGTCAACGCCGCAGCGCCCGTAGAGAGCTACTCGCTGTGCTCCCGGCGCACCAGAAGCGTGATCTCGTCAATATCCAGCGTGTGATATCTCCGGTACAGCCGGATGGTCAGCGACAGCATCAGCGCGGTCACACTGACGGACACGACGATACCGGTGAGCACGAGGCCGCTCGGGATCGGATTGACATACCGCGACGTGGTCGTGTCCCCGTCCGTGATGATCGGCGCCAGCCGCCCCGAGATATACCCCATGGAGGCGAGGAACAGATAGACCGCCGTATCCATGATGTTCAGCCCGATGATCTTCTTGATCAGGTTCTTCTGCAGCAGCAGATTGCCGAACCCGATGCCGAACAACACCATGGAAACCACGGAGATATAGTTTTCAAACAAAGCATCCAACTGTCAACATCTCCCTTTTATCCTGCCCGACACAAACGCCGGACGGTTTCTTCGCTGTCTTTTGAAAAAACGCTTTCTCAAAAGGTTCCTCTTCGGAACAGCGCGTAAAATGCGTACATTGTGCATGCGACCTCCAGTCCTACCAGCAGGTTGATCGGCAGGATCAGACCGGAGCTGATGATGGCCCCGAGCTTTCCGAGAGGCACGATCGACGCGATCCCGTTCGCTCCCGTGAAGAGGTAGTACGCGATGATCAGCGCGTACAGGCACAGCGAGCCGACCTTGATGATGTCGTATACCTTCTCGTCAAAGAATCGTCTCGTCGCGCGGAAGCCGAAGGCTGCGTTGTAAAGGATCAGACCGGCTCCGATGACGGCTCCTCCGGAGAACCCGCCTCCGGGGGAAAGATGGCCGTTTAAGAGGATGTACAGTCCGAACAGAAAGATCATCGGAACAACGACCCGGGCAACATTTTGTAAAATGATATCCCGCTCCGGTTCCGTCTCCTTCTCCTGCATTCCCTGGGGCCATGCACAGGACGGAGCCGTGACACTGCCGTCCGGCGTCTCCGCTGCTGCCTCTGCCTGCGCTACAGCCTCGTCATTATGCCGTGCGGCTGCCTTTTTCTTCCGTTTGCGCTTTTCCGTCCCGTCCGCCTCGGGCTCCGTCTTGTAAAACAGAAGGATCATGACCGAGCAGGCAGCGACAAAAAGCACGTTGGTCTCGCCGAAGGTATCGAACGCGCGGTACTGCAGGATCATACCGGTGACGGTGTTGACAACACCGGTCTCCTCACTTCCCTTCTCCAAGTACCGCTCCGCAACCTCATTGTTCGTCGGCGTATCCTCGCTTCCGAACGCCGGCATATACGCGACATTCATGATGAGCATGCCGATGATCATCAGGCACATCAGCATCGCAAGGACATAGTATATTCTGCGGAACACCCGCATGTCGGACATTTTCGCGAAGCGCTTCGCGTCCTCATACGGATCGGTCTCCGCGAGCTCGAGGTAGCTGGCATTTTCCGCGCGCTCGGTCTCCTTCACCTCCGCGACACGGTGCTTCCACTCCTCGACGTGATCCTCCTCGGGAAGCGGCTTATCGCCCTTTACAAAGACGAGAAACCGGTGCGCGAACGAGTTTTCATAATTCTTCCGTATCCGGCTCATCGTCCTCCTCCTCGACAGCATTGATCTTCCTGAGCGTGACAAAGAAAAGCACGCTCGTGACACCCGCGCCCACTGCGGCCTCCGTGATCGCCAGATCCGGCGACTCAAGGAAGATCCATATGATCGACATTACCAAACTGTATGACATAAAGATTACAACGGACACCAGCAGGCTTTTCGCAAAGCTCACGCCGATGGCGCACGCGACAAGAAATCCGACCAGGAGCAGCAGTATCAGTTTCGTCATTGTACGCCGCCTTTCCGCTCCGTCTCCTCGACGTCGCAGTTATCCTTAAGCCGGTCGCTGATCTCCACTTCCATTCCGGCCAGAAGATGGCTGGAAACAGGGCTTGCAAACCAGAAGAACAGGATGATCAGGGCAAGCTTCAGCGAATCGAAGCAGAACCCGCGCATAATGATCAGCCCGAGCAAAACCATGAGAATACCCAGTGTATCCGTCATCGCCGCCGCATGCATGCGGTTGAGCGCGAAACGGAACTTGAACAGCCCAAACGCCGCGATCAGGGCAATGAGAAGGCCGCAGACGATACAGAGGCTGCCGATGATAAAGCGCACCCACTCCATCAGACGTCGCCTCCCTTCCCGGCCGGCGCGGCAGCGGATGCATTTTCCGCATTATCCGTGCCGGATACCGCAGCCGCGGCATCGGCAGCAACCGACGCAGCGTCTCCGTCCGCGTATTCCGCAAAATACTCCCTGTTTTTCCTGTTCATCAGATGCTCCCGGTGAACACCGAGGTACACGCGGGTCAGCACGACCACGGCAAGAAAGCTGATCATCGCATAGATCAGCGCAACATCGAGAAGATAACTCTCATTCTGCCACAGAGAGAGAATACAGATCACCATGATGGTCAGCGTGCCGAGCATGTTCACGGCAACGATCCGGTCCGCGATCTCCGGTCCGCGGATCGCACGCAGCAGACATGCGAACATGATGAGAATGATGACAATGATAGCACTTCCGAAGAAGTAGCCGGATACAGCGGGAATCGTCATAGCGCACCTCCCGTCTTCTCCGAACCTTCCTCGAGCTTTTGCTGTTCAAGGATCATTTGGATAAATACACTGTCCTCGATACCCTCCGCGATATCGCGGTCGAGGGCGTGAACGATAAATCTGCCGTCCTCCGTGAGCCCTACGGTGATCGTACCGGGTGTCAGAGTGATGGAATTGGCAAGGATAACGCGCGAAGCGTCGCTGTCAATATCCGTACGGAATGACAAAAGCACGGGCTCCGGCTCGTATTTTGAGGACAGGATCAGGCGGAGCACATCAAAATTTGCCTTGATGATCTCGCGCAGCAGAACGACGACATAGCGGATCGCCCACGTGATCCGCGACAGCAGGCGCAGTTCGCTCCGGATCGTATAGCCCATGAATTTGCTGAAGAAGATGACGAGAGGCACACACAAAGCGAGACCGATCCCCAGGACTTCCCATGAGAAACGGCCGTTAAACACGATCCAGATGATCAGAAACAACAGGAACATTCTTGCCTCCCGTCGACAAAACAATTCAGAGTAATAATATCACGCACCTCGGAAAATGGCAAGAAAAAAGAACGCTTCCGGTTGCCCGGAAGCGTCCCTTTCATTCGTTGTGTTTTGCTTCTGAAAGCTGTACGATTAAGCGCGAGCCTTCTTGGTAACAACTACTGCACCAAGTGCAAGAAGTGCGATACCAGCGAACATAACAACGGTCATGGTATCAGCCGTCTTCGGAGCGTCGCCGCCCTTGCCGTCGTCGGTCTTACCATCATCGGTCTTGCCATCGTTTCCGCCAGCTGCAGGAGTCTTAAGAACTGCAGACTGAACTGCGAAACCATTGTAGTAGTTCAGGTTGATGTCACCGGAAGCTGCCTTCTTGATATCATCAACTTTGAACTCGAACGTCAACACGTCGCCTTCGTTAGGCTCCTCGGTCGTCTTGGACTCGAAAGCACCGTCTACAGTCCAGGTACCGTCGATGCAGATACCGCCGATGCCCCAGCCAGCACCTGCCGTGCCACCCTCTGCGGTGTACTTAACAGTAACAACAAGAGTAGAACCCTCGGGAGCGCCGTTGATAGCGTCGGTAATGGTTGCGTTGGCGTTTGCGATTTCCTGATCATCAGCAAGCGCGGTGCCGAGGACCATGGTCATGGCAAGAACAACAACAAGTACAGTTGCCAATAACTTTTTCATGAAAAGTTACCTCCTTAATGTGAATTCACAACTACAGGTATTGTAACAAAGTTGTTACAATTTTACTATTATCAAAATGCACAATAAATGTGTTGCTTTTTGTGCACATTTGATACAAATAAAGGGGTTTTCTCGGCATAATTCACATATTATGCACTGCATAGCATGCTTTTACGCCCTGCACGCACGTTGATCAGGTGCGCCGCAGATCCGGGATCACTTGCGGTTCTTCTGCAGGAAATCCGGGATCTTGATGCCGCCTGCGGAATTTTCCGACGAAGCGGGCTTGCTGTAGGTCGGTGCCGTGTAGGCAGGCTGCTCGGTAACCGGTGCCGGTGCCGGAGCCGTGTAGTTCGGTCTGACC
>CADBLW010000061.1 GCA_902795625.1 uncultured Lachnospiraceae bacterium
CTGGAATGCTTCCTGGTCGCCGCGATCGCGCTGACAAGCGAGCACTGCAGGGACAACGGTCAGTACGACATGTTTTTTAAGGATTGGGAAAATGACCGCGGCGTCACGAACATGGGCGTGATCATCGGCTTCATGCAGGATGTTCGGGTGAGGCTTACGTATGATCCGCAGGATGTGGGCGAGATCGCCAATGTGACGATCCCCACGCTGATGCCGGTGATGCCTACCAAGCCGGTGGCGACGGCGACACCGACGCTGACGCCGACACCGGGACCGACACAGGCACCGGAGGATACGCCGACGCCGACACCGTCCCCGTCGCCTTCCCCGACGCCGGTGGACCGTTCGCCGCACATGCTGAACATCGATTTTCAGTCGCTTGCGAATGAGGAGACGGACAAGACCGTCAAGGCGATCCACCAGTATTACGCGATGGAGAGGGTCACCAACAAAAACGAGTACACCGGCCTGTGCAGAGGCTACAACCTGGTCGTGATCACGGCCGAGTCGTTCTGTCCGCTGGCGGTGGATGAGAATTTGACGCCGACGTTGTACAAGCTTGTGCACAGCGGATTTGTCTTCGAGAATTTCTACACGCCCAAGTGGCAGAACAACACGACGGACAGCGAGTACATCGTGTGCACGGGTATTCTGCCCGACACGAAGGACGCCAAGAGTTTCGCGAAGTCCGCGGAAAATTCCGAGCCGCTGGCCCTGCCGCCGATGCTCAAGGCACTCGGCTACACGGCAAGAGCGTTCCATAACCACGACACAACGTACTATGACCGGGATAAGACACACCCGAACCTGGGGTACGAGTATTTTGCGGTGGACAACGGGCTGGAGATCACGAAACAGTCCCACGAATCCGACCTTGAAATGATGCAGGCGGCGATACCGATGTTCATCAACGACGATCATTTCCTGGCGTATTTTATGACCATGAGCGGGCACTCGCCGTACACCTGGAGCAACGCGATGTGCAAGAAGAACCGCGAGTACGTGGATGATCTGCCGTACACAACCGCCGGAAAATGCTACCTCGCATGCAATATCGAGCTGGACAAGGCGCTGGAGTATCTGATCGAGGAACTCCGAAAGGCCGGCAAACTGGACAACACGCTGATCGTAATGACCGGAGATCATTATCCGTATGCGCTGTCGGAGGATGAACTCAACGATCTCGCGGGACATAAGATCGAGAAGGAGTTCGAGCGCTACGCGAACCACTGTGTCATCTGGAGCGGCTCCTTTACGGAGACGGTCACTGTCGACAAGGCATGCTGCAGTCTCGATGTGATGCCGACCGTGCTGAACCTCATGGGCGTCGAGTACGATTCCCGACTGTACATGGGCCACGACATGCTCTCGGAGGAGCCGGGCTTCGTGCAGTTCCGAAACGGCAGCATCGTCACGGATTACATCCGCTACAGCGCGTCCACCGGAACGACGGAATGGCTGGTGGATGTGGACCTCAGCAAGGAGGACAAGAAGTCGTACGTCGAATCGTGCAAGAGCATCGCGAAGACGAAGCTCAACATCGCGCGGGCGATCCTGAGCGTCGACTACTACAAGTACATACAGCATTTGCTGCCGTGGATACCGATATCGCGGAATTAAAACAAGGCCGGAGAGTGTAAGCTCTCCGGCCGTTTTGGTGTGATCGGTTTTTTGTGTGATCAGCAGTTTGGTGTGATCATCGCTTTGTCTGAGGTCAGTGCGTTACAGGATCAATTCTTCGGTGCGATCCCGTTGCGCTGCGGTCGCACGGTGATGTCCGTGACCACCATGCCGTCCCGTGTCGAAAGCGCTGTCATCGCGCAGTTCGCGACTTCCTCGGCGGTGAGCCGGTACAGCGGATCATCCTTCGTCGAAAAATCCGCGTTTCGGTAGAGGGCGGTGTCCGTCAGGTCCGGGTGGATCGTGATGACCCGAACGCTGTGCTTCCTCGCCTCCTCGAACAGGCTCGCGGAAAATGAGGTGAGCGCTGCCTTTGTGGCTCCGTACGCGCACCCATGAGTGTTGGAGCTGCTCTTTGCGGTGACGGAGGAAACATTCAGGATCGTTCCGGCGCACTCGCGCAGATGCGGCAGCAGCAGACCCGTGAGGATCATCGGGGCTGCGACGTTGACGGCGGTCATCTCCGCGATCGCCTTCGGGGCGATCGTGTCGTGCGGTCCGTAGTAGGCAGTCCCGGCAGCGTTGACAAGCAGCGAGATCTCTGAGGCGAGAGGTTTTACATTGCGCTCGATCGCGGCGGTGTCGGTCAGATCCACCGGCAGAAACCGGAAGTTCGCATGGGAAGGCGCGCCGCTTTCGTTGCGGCCGATCCCGTATACAATGTATCCGTCCTCAAGCAGGCGGTCGGCGATGCATCGGCCGATCCCGGAGGTGGCACCGGTCACAAGAGCGGTGCGGGGAGTATCGGCGCGGGAAGACGGTCCCTGCGGTGCGGTTTCGAATTGTTCGTTCATGAAAGACTCCTTGAGAAAAAAGGTTTATTATCGTGTATTTCTGCTCACGTCGCGTCATCCCACAGGAAGATCCGCTCCCGCGGCAAAACCTCGCTGAGACGGTTCACCGCAAGCTTCGTCAGCGGCTCGCCGGTTTCGGCGGGATAATGGTACACGCCGTCTGTCAGCTCATACGGATAGCAGGTGACCGCGCAGGGGCGGTGACGGCGCATCTCCTTCAGATACTCGCGGGAGATGCGGAACAGTCCGACGCTCACATCGTGGATGCGATCCATCGGGAGCGTGTCGAAAACGGTATCAAACATTGCGTCATACACGGTTTGCGCGTCGTGGACGGCGATCATCGGGTCGAAGCACAGGCGGACCTTCCAGCCGAGGGAGATCGCCTCTGCGGCAAATTCCAGTCTCGCGGACAGCGAAGGCGTGCGGTGCTCCATGGCGCGGATGACCGGGTCTGGCGAGAGCGTGACGGCGAGAATGATATTTTCAGGAACCGGCAGGCTTCGGAGAACGCTCCGGGCAGCGGATTTTGTGCGCAGCTCCAGCGTGAGGCCGGGGTGAGCTTCCGCGTAACCGGTCCAGTCGGCGACATAGCCCAAAAGCGGTTCCAAAGCAAACAGGTCAGTGTCGTAGCTGATGCAGACGTAGAGAGGATTTTCCGTGTCGGAGCCGTCGCGGATCTGCGGGGCGGAACCGGAGTCGACAGCAGACAGCAGATCGGTTTCTTCGGGACCCGCACAGAGAAGTCTGTCAAGCGTCGCGAAGGTCGCCTCGAGATTGACGAAGACGACGATGTTGCCGGAGGGGTACATCCCCTGCAGGTAACAGTACTCGCAGTCGAACACGCAGTTCATCACATCGGAGGAATAGAAGAAGCGGTCGTTGTCAAAATCCTGGCACACCGGGGCGCCCTCATAGACGCGGGGGCGGTCGGAGACGGCGAGGATCAGCGCCTGGGCCTTCTTCTGCAGAACCGGATTCTGGTGCGCCCGGTTGAACACGTCTCGGTAATCGCGGATCAGGATCCGCTCGGCATCGGGAAGCCGCGAGAGGATCCGCTGTGCGCGCGGGTAGGTGAGAGCCGCCTCCTCAACATAGATCACGGAAAATGGCTTCCGGTAAGCGACGGAAGAGCCCTCCCGGTCAGCAGAGGCAGGAGAGTCGGAACGCGTCAAGGACATCCTTGCCCTCCTTTCTGGAACGAAGAAGGACATCGCCCTCGTAATCCAGTCCGTGCAGCGGGAAGAAGTCGCGCAGATGCGCGATCGCGTAGCCGCGCTCCAGCTCGTAGTACTGGATCAGCCGCCGCAGCTCGTGCTCCATCGTGACGGAGCAGTGCAGGCTTCGGCAGAAATAGTCGATGACGGCTTCCTCCTCCTCGCTGTAGCGGGAGCGCCGCGGAACGAACGAGGCAAACCGCAGCAGTGTCTCGGAGACGCACGGCGCGGTGCCCTCGAGAAGCTCGAAGACTTCGGTGGGCGAGACATCGGACGAATCGTACCCGTGGTCGGAGACAATCTTAAAGAAAAACATGCGGTCAGTCGTAAAATGCCCGATCGCCGCCTGGTACAGAGCGGCGGCCTCCATATCAAACAGGAACGCATCGCCGCCGTCGTGTTCGACAGCGGAAAATGTCGTCAGCGCGCCCTGCAGATGCTCATGCATATATAAAAGGTCGGGGTAGAAACGGCGGCCGGTGGCATGCTCGGCGATTGAGTGGACCAGATACAGGGAGCCGGCCGAAACGGTCCGGTCGGAGCAGCCGCACAGGCCGATGTTGGCAAAGATGTCCTCCTCGCCTGGCGCAAGCAGCGCAAGGGCCTCGCTGAGAGCGACAGCCGCAGGCACGGGGGATGTCCCCGTGATGATCACCGTGGCCTCCTCGCCGAGGAAGACCTGCTCGCGGTGAAATGTATCGTCGCGTTTGCAGGCAAACCGCCTTATGAACGGCGCAGCCTCCATGTACATGGCACAGGCAATGTAGATCATGCAAAACCTCCGCGTACATAACGTACAGAAAATGGTTAAAATACTGTTAAAAGTAAGAAATTCTATTGAGAAAGAGATTGTTTGCGTATACAATGTCAATATACCACAGATCCGGCGGTTAGAAAAGGAAAATGAAAACCCGGGGGACAGTGACCCGGCGGGCGGAGATCATTTTCCGTGTACGATCCTGTCGTGACCGCCCGATCATGACCCTGGAGAGGGTCGTTAAAAACTACTACATCAATCCGAAAAGAGGAAACATCATGAATCACAAGACGCGGATCGTGCTTGCATGCCTTATGATGGCCGTCCTTGCGATGGTGCTCACGGCATGCGACTCGACCAAGAACGAGACGAAACCCGCGGCGACGGATACTCCTGCGGCAACCGCCACGGAAGCTCCGACGCCCGAGCCGACGGCGACAAGCACGCCGGTTCCGACGGAGACTCCCACTCCGACCAACACGCCGTCTCCTTCGCCGACCCCGGCGTATGATTACGAGACGCTGCACAACACGGAGTACACGTCGCTGAAGGAAGCATACAAGGATTACTTCATGATCGGTACGATCTACACGGAGATGATCCTGAGCGGCAAGGATAAGGATCTTGTGCTTGCCAACTACGACATCATCACTCCCGAGAACCTGATGAAGCCCGAGGAGATGCAGAGAACGCAGGGTACCTTCAAGTACACCGCTTCCGACAAGATGATGGAATTTGCCCAGGCCAACAAGCTGACGGTTCACGGCCACTGCCTCGCATGGCATCAGCAGAGCGGCAACTGGCTCGGAACGAGCGCGAAGGACCGCGAGGAAGCCATCGAGCAGCTGCGCGCGCACATCAACGGTGTAGCCGGCCACTATCAGGGTCAGATCTACTCCTGGGATGTTGTGAACGAGGCCATCAACGACGGCGTCAATCTTCCTGCCGACGGCGACTGGAAGAAGTGCCTCCGTCAGTCCCAGTGGACGAAGTCCATCGGTGACGACTACATTGAGATCGCGTTCCAGCTCGCTCACGAGGCGGCTCCGGACGCAAAGCTGTACTACAACGATTACAACCTTGATCAGCCCGCGAAGGCGAAGATCGTAGCGGCCATGGTTGCGGATATGAAGAGCCGCGGCATCCCGATCGACGGCATCGGCATGCAGGGCCATTATTCCACGACGACATCCATCACCAACGTGCGCAACAGTCTGGAGATGTTCGGCAAGATCGACGGCATCACCGTCAGCGTATCCGAGCTGGATGTTCAGATCAACGGCATCAAGAAGGGTCAGTACGACGGTGAGCAGGAGATGCAGCAGGCGATCTTCTATGCGCGTCTGTTCAATCTCTACAAGGAGTATTCCGACCTGATCGAGCGTGTCACCTTCTGGGGCTACAAGGACAACACCAGCTGGCGCGCGGACAGCGCACCGCTGCTGTTCAAGGCAGACCTGTCCCCGAAGGAAGCATACTACGCGGTACTCAACCCGGATGCTTATGCGGCTCTCGGACCGCAGGAGGTAAAGCCCACCACGAAGAAGCTTGAGGCAGCCAAGGGAACGCCGACCATTGACGGCGAGATCGATGACTGCTGGAGCGCGGCTACGGCGTATGACATCAACATCGCAGTCATGGCATGGCAGGGCGCCAAGGGCACGGTTAAGTACATGTGGGATGAGAACAACTTCTACGCCCTCTTCGAGGTCGCCGACAGTGTTCTCAACAAGGACAACAGCAACACCTACGAGCAGGATTCCATCGAGCTGTTCCTTGACCAGAACAACTGCAAGGAGAGCACGTACGACAAGAACTGCGGACAGTATCGCTGCAACTACGAAAGCGAGCTGTCGTACGGTACGGTTCCTTCCAAGGACGGTGTTACGGCGAAGGCGGTCAAGACGGCGACCGGATACCGCGTTGAGATTGCGGTTCCGATGCTGATCGAGGCGAAAGAAGGTGTCGTGATGGGTGTTGACGGCCACATCAACGACGCTAACGACAAGGGCGCGCGTGTCAGCGTCATGAAGTTGAACGCTACCCAGGACAGCGATTACACGAATCCGGCCGCATGGGCGGAGATCACGCTGAAGTAACCCGGTGATCCTGCTGCGTTTCTTAAGCGCGGACCGGACGATTCAGAATTTGAATTATAACCAGGGTATAAGAAAATACATCTTTTCGCCCAAAAGGACAAAGAATGACAAATTCAGGCAGTACTGCGGTACTGTCTGAATTTTTGTCATTTTACGCGCAAAATAATATAAAAATTGCGCAACACAACACCGATGTTGTGATAAATGCACAAAAAACACCATATATTTCATGAATTTTGTACAATTTTTTACCTTGACTTGGAAATAGTTAAGGTGTTAACATAACGCTCGGAGTGTAGCCGGGAAGGGCATAGTAACAAAGGGAGAAACTAAGTCACATGAGAGCATAACTGCCAATATGTGGTCTTGGTTTTTTTGTGTCCTTAGGGGAATACTGAAGGCGTGCACTGCGCAGAGGAGAGAAAAATATGGGTTATACGACCTGGGAGGCGGTCGAGCGGAAGCGCAAGCGCAGAAGGATCCTTCTGATCCTGTTGCTGATCCTGCTGCTGGCTGCCGCGGGAGTCGGCGGATATTGGTACTACAATAAGTGGAAGGCCGACAAGCAACAGCAGAAATATGAGGACCTGAAGAAATCCGCATTTCACGAGATATCCGTCACACCGGTGCCGGCGACGGGAACGCCGACGCCGATGCCGACCGAGGAGGAGATGATCCTCGCGGCAATGATGGAGGAGTACGAGGAATTCTTTACGATACTTCCCGATTTCGATATTCTTCACGGGGAAAATGAAGATGTATTTTCCTACATCGCGGTACCGGATACCATCATCGACTATCCGATCCTCAAGAGCGAGAAGGAAGACTACTACCTGAAATACAACATTGACCACACGAAGGGCTATCCCGGATGCCTGTACATCCAGAACTGCAACAGCAGTGACATGGAGGATCCCTTCACGATCATATACGGACACAACATGAAGAGCGGCGCCATGTTCGGAAGCCTGAAGAACTTCCGGGACGAGGACTTCCGGAACACGCACCCGTACTTCTTCATCTATATGGAAGACCGGGTGATGGTTTACGAGGTGGTTATCGTGTCCTACGCATCAACGGAGCATCTGCTCTCCGAGGACTATGTCAAGAAGAACGGCAAATGGGTCTTCGACAAGTTCGACGGTCACGAAACATCGCGCATGGTCGCGAAGCTTCGCGAGGAGGACGCCAACGGATACTTCGCATCGCCGGAACCGACCGACGAGGATCATGTGATGGTGCTTTCCACCTGCGGCGACGGACGCCGGTACGTGGTGGTAGGCAAGAGGGTACTCTCGGTACCGATCGAGGCCATACCGGCACCGAAGGATTGAGCTGATACCGATGCGGTGACAATGCCGCATACAGGGTAGAGATCGACGGGCAAGAAACCCGTCACGGATATGTGCAGTCGCACCGAAAGGTGCAGAGGAGATAGAGGAGAAGAGCTATATGAAAAACAGAAAGACATGGAGATTGACCTCGTTGGTGCTCGCGCTTGTGATGACGGTTTGTCTGTGCGCGGGCAGGGAAGCGTATGCCGCAGGAGCATCGGACCGCTATGACGGTGATTACAACGCATCGACGCTTCTGAGCAGGTATTGCGTGGTTGTCGAGAATGATTTTTCAGCGAACAACCATATCATCGGTGCCATCGCCGTCGGCGGCACCTACACAAACAGCAATTATTTCGGTGACATCGCGCTGTACCCGTCGTATATCAACAACTGGAGCAGCGGCCGTGTGGGCAACTGGGATCCCAAAGGATTCAAGATTGACCGCACCGCATATTACAAAAACCGTGCAGCGTCGTTGGGCAACCCTTATGACGGCGCGGATCTCGGTGTGGCCAATGCTTCCTATATGGATATGAGCAAAGCCTTCGGCAAGCTCCGTTCGCAGTCGGAAGCGCTTCGTGACATGAGCAGCCATGTCGCAGGCAACACCCTCAATCTTCGCAATGTGGACGAAGATGTCTATGTCAAGATCGCATACAACGATCTTTCCAAGCTGAACATTGTCGTCTCGGATTATTCCTGGTTCCAGAAGCATATTCTGTGTGTATCCGTAACCGGTTGCAACGGCAGTAATGTGAACTTCCCGGGTTGGGATATCAAGATCAACAATGCCAATATCGGCAACAATTTCCGAAACAACTTCCCCGGCGCAGATAAGAATTACGGTATCCAGATCAACCTTTCCGGCATGAACCTGTTCTGGAACTTCCCGGATGCTCAGGGCAAGATCACCGTGAACGGACTCGCGGGACACCTGATCGCACCTCGTGCGGAGGTAACCATCAATTCCGGAAACTTTGAGGGCGGCGTCATCGCAAAATCCCTCTCCAGCACGAGTGAAGCGCATTTCTATCCCTCTTCGAAGAAACTTCCGACCAAGACAGTAACGCCGACGGTGACCAATACACCTACGGCTACCAATACACCTACGCCTACGGCGACGAACACGCCGAAGCCCACGGCAACGAATACGCCTAAGCCCACGGCAACAAACACGCCTAAGCCGACGGCAACGAACACGCCTAAGCCTACGGCGACGAACACGCCTAAGCCGACGGCGACGAACACACCGAAGCCTACAGCGACCAATACGCCTACACCGAAGGCGGCAACGCCTACGCCTACGACGAAGGTCGCAACACCTACTCCGACGACGAAGGCAGCAACACCTACACCTACGACGAAGGTCGCAACGCCTACGCCTACAACGAAGGTTGCAACGCCTACTCCGACGACGAAGGCAGCAACGCCTACTCCGACGACGAAGGCAGCAACACCTACACCTACAACGAAAGTCGCAACGCCTACGGCAACCCCGAAGGCATCGACCCCTACGCCTACGCAGGCAGCGAACAGAACAGTGACAGCCACGCCGACCCCGAAGGCAGCAACACCTACGGCTACTCCGAAGGCGGCAACACCTACACCTACGACGAAGGTCGCAACACCTACGCCTACGCAGGCGGCTGTGAAGCCTTCGACGCCGACGCCCACCAAGGCACCGACACCTGCTCCGACACAGAAGGTTGAGGTTGTGCCTACGGTAACACCGACCAAGGCACCGACGGCAGCGCCCACGAAGACACCTACCAAGACTCCGACCAAGGCACCGACGCAGGGGCCGACTCCTACGCATTACCGTCGTCCTACGGCAACGCCGAAGCCCGAAAAGTCGGGAGATCAGGCCGGCACGGGATACGCGAACGGCGGAGCTTCCGGTTACGGTACATACGATAATAACGGTGCGGATGGATACGGCATCGGAACCGATGTGGCATCCGGCACTGCACAGGGCAGCACGACCGCACAGGGAACGCGCTCCGCGGAGTTCTCCAAGCAGACAGTGACGGGCGGCGAGCTTGCGGGTGCGAGACTGACCCTGACGACATATACGAAGGACAACAACCTGATGCAGGTTGTCATTTCCGGCAAATCCGGCGGAAAGGATTTTGCGCTTACCAGATCGACGATCTCCTGGACAAGTACGACGGAGCCGGCGATCCTCAAGAACCTTCCGAACGGAACCTACCGTTTGCACGAGGACTGCGCACCGGCCAACTATGACATCGCTTCCGATATCTGGTTCAAGATGGTGGCGGGAGTGCTCTGTGACATGGACGGCAATCCGATCCCGAACGGTTCCGTGGTCATGATCGACCATGAGCTTACCGATCCCGGGTCGATCGACAACACGACGCCGGACTACGGCGAGGACAAGAAGTCGCCGAACAGCAAGGTGAAATCCCCGCAGACATCGGAGGATATGACCGTACTGTACATCGGAGCCGCAATCCTGATGCTTGCTCTGCTGATCGCGATCGTGCTTCTTGCCGATCAGCGCAGGGACAAGGAAAAGGTTCCCGCGGTTTCCCGCAGAAGAGATTAAGTAAGACTTGCGAACAGGCGCAGCCGTGAAATTTCGGCTGCGCCGTTTTGTCTCCGGGGCGAAACCGAAGTGCCGGAGCCCGCTCAAAACGAGGCAGAAAAAAAGAATTGCGGAAAATAAAAAAAGAGGTTGACAAACAACCTCTTATCGCTTATAATCCACATTGTGCCTGCGGAAAGCAGGACATACGCACGAGTGGCTCAGTGGTGGAGTATCGCCTTGCCAAGGCGAGGGTCGCGGGTTCGAATCCCGTCTCGTGCTTCTTTTATTGCTCAAAGGCTCCCGTCGGATTTCGGCGGGAGCCTTTTTCATGTCATAGTGCGCGGATTGTAATATATGTGCGTAACGAAGATCACAATACGATGATCACAGCACGTAGAACAGAATTCCGAAGAACTGGAGAACACAGCCTGCGATGACAAACACATGGAAGACGCTGTGAATGTAATGCTTCTTTGCGCCGATCAGGTAGAGCACCGCGCCGATGGTGAAGGCGACGCCGCCGAGAAGGATCCACAGAAAGCCCATGAAGGTCATCGCGCTGATCGTGATCTTTGCGCAGACGATGATCGCCCAGCCCATCACGAGATAGCAGAGGAAGGCGAAGAGCCGGTACGCCTGCAGGTCGATGGCGTTGATCGCGGCAGCGGCGACGGCGCAGCCCCATTCGATTCCGAAGATCGTCCAGGCCAGCCCCGGGTGGTCGGCGCGGATCGCGGACAGCAGGATCGGCGTGTAGGTTCCCGCGATCAGAAAATAGATATCGCAGTGGTCGATGATGCGCATGACCTGTTTGCCGGTGTTTTTGTGCAGACCGTGGTATACAGAGGAAACCGTGAACATGATGATCATGGTACCGCCGTAGATAGCAGAGGAGACGACGCCCCAGGTGTTGTGGTGGGAGGCTGCCATGACGATGCACAGGACCGTGATGGCTATGGCAAGCGCGCCGCCGACAATGTGCGTGACCATGTTGGCGATCTCCTCCCCGCGCGTATAATTCGGAAAATTCCGCTCCTTAAGCGGTGTTCGTTTCTTCATTGCTGTAATCCCTCCCGTAATGTATGACAGTGGCTGTCTGCTGTCAGATTTTATCGAATGGAAAATTAAAACTGTAAGAAGTAGTATTTAATACTACATCTAATATACCACAACACGACGTGGAAATCAACAGCTCCGGTTAAGATTTCGTAAAGACGAAATCCCCGGTGTCCCGCAAATTGCATTTTCCGCGACAATATGGTAATGTAGGGGAAGACCGCGCCCGGCGCGAACAAGGGAAGGGGAAACACTATGATCAAACTGGCATTTTTCGATATGGACGGCACGCTTTGCGCGCCGAGGTTTTACGTGGACGGCAAGACGGCAGCGGGCATGTCCGACACGGCATGGCTTGAGTACTGCGCAAAGAACGGAGAGGATACGTACCGGTTCTGCAAGCCGGTGCCTTCGGTTGTCGAGTACGCGCAGGAGTTGAAGAGCCACGGCGCGAAGCTGTACATTCTCTCCATGTCGATGTCCGACGCGGAGAGCGCGGCCAAGCGCAAGTTTACGGCGCAGAATTTTGCGGGGATGTTCGAGGACGTCCGCATCGTCGCGAGCGACGCGGAGAAGCTTCCGGTGATCCGTGAGATCGCGGAGAAGGCCGGAGTGCGCCCGGAGGAGTGCGAGCTTATCGAGGATACGTATGCGACGGTTCTGGCGGCGATCGTGGCGGGGATGAAGGGAACCCACGTGTCGCACATTTACTGCAATCTGACGTGAGAAACGTCGGGATCCTCATTTTCCGCGTGCGTGAATTCCGCATGATCGGAATTCTTCGTGTTTTTGTATAATACAACTGTTTCAATTCGCTTTTTTTTCGTAAGATTGTCAATAGTAACAAAAAGAACACTGTGGTAAAATCTGTATCAGTGTATACTACCGCTGTGAATACAGCAATCTCGAATCGAATAACAAAGGCAGGAAAAACGGCGCATAAGCGCGGAAAGAGGCATGTATGAAGGTTACTATCATTGGCGCGGGAAGCGTCGGATCGACGATCGCATTCACTCTCGCAACGAACGGCACCGCTTCGGACATCGTGCTCATCGATGTGAACAAGGAGAAGGCGAAAGGTGAGGCCATGGATATTTTGCAGGGCGCTCCTTTCTTCGGCTCCATGAGCATCATCGCGGGTGATTACAGCGACGCTGTCGGTTCGGACATCGTTATCATCACATCCGGCATCCCGAGAAAAGCAGGTCAGTCCAGACTTGAGCTTGCACAGACCAATGTCAACATCATGAAGGACATCGCATCCAAGATTACGGTGTACGCTCCTAAGGCGATCTACATCATCGTAAGCAACCCGGTCGATGTCATGACTTATGCATTCCACAAGTTCTCCGGCATTCCGGAGAATCAGATCATCGGTTCCGGTACGATCCTCGACACCTCGAGACTTCGTTCGCGCCTGTCCGAGCTCTATGATATCAGCCAGAGCAACGTTCACGCGTATGTGTTCGGTGAGCACGGCGATTCCTCGTTTATCACCTGGTCGCTTGCAAACATCTCGAACGTGCCGATCGGCCAGTACAAGGAGCGTGTACACAACTCCATCAAGGAGTTCCCCGAGCTCAACAAGGCTGAGGTGGAAGAGTACGTTAAGAAGTCCGGCGGCATCGTGATCGGATGGAAGGGTGCTACCTACTATGCAATTGCTGTTTCCGTAGCTTTCATCGTTAAGACGATCGCAACGGGTATCGATACCACCATGACGGTTTCCACGATGATGCACGGCGAGTACGGCATCAGCGATGTATGCCTCAGCACGCTTGCCATCGTCGGCAAGAGCGGTATCATCGGCAACGTTGAGACGCCTCTTACGGATGAGGAGATCTCGCTTCTTCAGAAGAGCGCTGACAACCTCAAGGCCGTTATCCAGAGCATCAATCTCGAATAAACCAGGATCAATATCGCGGAAGCAGCATTCTCTCCGGAGGATGCTGCTTCTCGTGCGATAATGAGGACATAAGGAGGAACGGATGGAGTATCGCATTGAACATGATTCCATGGGCGATGTCAAGGTGCCTGCCGACCGCTACTGGGGCGCGCAGACCGAGCGCAGCCGCGGGAATTTTCCGATTGGTGTCGGCCTTGAGACGATGCCTGCGGAGATTGTTCAGGCCTTCGGTATCTTAAAGAAGGCAGCGGCGCTTGCCAACCGTGAACTTGTGCCGGAGCGCATGACACAGGAAAAGCTTGACGCGATCACACGCGCGTGTGACGAGGTGATCGACGGAACGCTTAAGGAACATTTTCCGCTTGTTGTATGGCAGACCGGCAGCGGCACGCAGTCGAACATGAACGCCAACGAGGTGATCGCCAACCGCGGCAACGAGATCGCGGGGCGGAAGCTTCTGCATCCCAACGACGATGTCAACATGTCGCAGTCCTCGAACGATACATTCCCCACGGCGATGCATATCGCGGCGGCGCTCGGCATTGAGCGGAAGCTGATCCCGGCGCTCGACTCGCTGATCGAAGCGTTTCGAAAGCTTGAGAAGGAGCACGAAGGGATCGTCCAATGCGGACGCACACATTTGCAGGACGCGACGCCGATCCGCTTCTCCCAGGAGATCTCCGGCTGGAGCGAAAGCCTTGCGACTGACCGTGAGATGATCACGGCGGCACTACCGATGCTTCGGAGACTCGCGCTCGGCGGAACCGCAGTGGGAACCGGAATCAACGCCCCGAAGGGGTTCGGTGAGAGAGCAGCCGCACGTGTGGCGGAGATCACGGGAAGCGCGTTTGTGACCGCGCCGAACAAGTTCCACGCCCTCACCTCTAAAGATGAATTTGTATTTGCCCACGGCGCTCTGAAGGCGCTTGCGGCAGATCTCATGAAGATTGCAAACGATGTGCGCTGGCTCGCCAGCGGACCGCGCAACGGACTCGCCGAGATCACGATCCCGGCCAACGAACCCGGTTCGTCCATCATGCCCGGCAAGGTCAACCCGACCCAGTGCGAGGCTGTCACGATGGTGGCCGTTCAGGTCATAGCGAACGACACGGCGGTGGGCATGGCGGCAAGCCAGGGCAATTTCGAACTCAACGTGTTCATGCCCGTGTGCGCATATAACTTTCTTCAGTCGGTACGGCTTCTTGCGGATGCGATGGCATCCTTCGAGAAGCGCTGTGTAAGCGGCATCACGGCCAATGAGGAGCGGATGCGGCAGAATTTAAATCAGTCTCTGATGCTGGTAACAGCGTTGAACCCCTATATCGGATATGAGAACGCGGCCAAGACGGCGAAGAAAGCCTTCGCGGAGAACATATCCCTCAAGGAAGCATGCGTAGCGCTCGGTTTCCTGAGTGCGGAGCGGTTCGACGAAGTGTTCCGGCCGGAGGATATGTGCTGATCACGGTGACCGGCACGGAAAAACAGTACAATAAAGCGGAAAGCGCTTATAGGAAAGGAATATCACTATGAATTATGCAGAAGAATCCCTGAAAAAGCACTACGAATGGAAAGGTAAGATCGAGATGATCGTTCGCGCTCCCCTGGAGACGAAGGAAGACCTCTCCCTCGCATACACCCCCGGTGTTGCACAGCCCTGCCTTGAGATTCAGAAAAATGTTGACCTTAGCTACGACCTTACCCGTCGTTCCAACCTTGTAGCGGTTGTTACGGACGGCACGGCTGTACTCGGCCTCGGTGACATCGGTCCGGAAGCCGGCATGCCGGTTATGGAAGGCAAATGCGCGCTCTTCAAGGCATTCGGCGATGTCGATGCGATCCCGCTTTGCATCCGTTCCAAGGAAGTTGACGATATTGTAAATACGGTTCGCCTTCTTGCCGGTTCCTTCGGCGGCGTTAACCTTGAGGACATCTCCGCACCCCGCTGCTTCGAGATCGAGAGAAAGCTGAAGGAGTGCTGTGATATTCCGATCTTCCACGATGATCAGCACGGTACGGCTGTCGTATGCCTTGCCGCTATGCTCAACGCTCTGAAGGTTGTTGACAAGAAGATCGATGAGATCCGCGTTGTAACGAGCGGTGCAGGCGCTGCAGGTATCGCTATCATCAAGCTCCTCATCTCCATGGGTCTGAAGGACGTTGTTATGTGCGACCGCAAGGGTGCGATCTACAAGGGACGTGACGGCCTGAACCCGGAGAAGGAGATCATCGCCGAGATGACCAACCAGAAGATGCGCAAGGGCAGCCTTGAGGAAGTGATCAAGGGTGCTGATGTATTCATCGGTGTTTCTGCTCCCGGCTGCGTAACGCCTGAGATGGTTAAGAGCATGGCTCCGAAGGCTATTCTCTTCCCGATGGCTAACCCGACTCCCGAGATCATGCCCGATGAGGCTAAGGCTGCAGGCGCAACAGTAGTCGGAACCGGCCGCAGCGACTTCCCGAACCAGATCAACAACGTGCTCGCTTTCCCGGGCATTTTCCGCGGTGCGCTTGATGTTCGCGCAAGCGATATCAACGACGCGATGAAGATCGCTGCAGCTAAGGCTATCGCAGGCTTCGTTACCGACGATAAGCTTTCCGCTGACTACATCATCCCGAGCGCTCTCGACAAGACGGTTGCTCAGGCTGTTGCAAAGGCTGTTGCACAGGCTGCACGTGATACCGGAGTTGCCCGCCTGTAATTGCGCGGAGCATTTTCCGAACAAGTATACGAGATATGCATGACAGACTTGCGGTGCCGCATGGTGCCGCAAGTTTTTGTTTACTCGGAAAAGCTTATGCTGTATAATGATTTTATGCGCGGCTCCGAAGGGAAACGGAGATATCCGCGGGCGTCGATCTGCGACGCATCCCGAATATAATTAAAGGAGAGAAACAATGAAGAAGAGACTGTTACACCTGCTTCTGCTTCTCGGAGTTCTTATGCTGTCTGTCTTCGTCCTTACCGCGTGCGGTGATGATGACGATGACGACGATGATGACGAGCCGAAGAAAAAGATCGACTACGAGATCAACGATCCGGAGAAGCTGAAGGTTTCCGAGGAGACGGTTCCCGCAGGGACCTGGCTGTGGCACAGCGATACGCTGGATCTTGCATGCTGGTATGACGGCGCAGCCGTGATGGCTGAGACGAGCAAGTACTGGCGCTGTGATGAGTACGATAACAAGTATGATATCTACATTTACCCGAAGTCGACGAAGAAGATCGGGGAGCTGGCTGACGCTTTTGATGCGGCCGTTTCGTTCCTCAAGGATCTCGATGAGGACTTCGATGATGAGAAGGATTTTACGGATGTCAAGCTTGCGGATGTCGAGCCTCAGAAGGAGGAGATGTTCGACAAGGTTCTCTACGGATCCACCATCACCGCAAAGCGCGGCGGCGAGGATCTGGAGCTTCCCGTAATCCTCGAGATGTATGAGAAGCGCTGCGTCATCTACATCGTTGATGAGAAGGAAGACGGCAGCTCGGATTATCCGCTGACTGTCATCCTCAAGACGCTCCGCCTCGGCACCGATACCTACAAGGATATCAAGGGCAACTCGCTCGGAAGTCTGACTCCGACCGCAGCTCCCACACCTGAGGAGACGCCTACTCCGGAAGC
>CADBLW010000062.1 GCA_902795625.1 uncultured Lachnospiraceae bacterium
AGTAATTTCTCTCCCGATCATATTCTTTTCTTCGCGGCCGTCACGACCGCTCCGGCGCCGCTTCCGTGCGCCCGTATGATTCCGTTTACGGATCGGCTGTCACTTCCCGCATCCGGGGCAGCCGGCGCACCCCGCGCATCCAGCTCCGTAGGCGATCTCCGTGTATGAGACCATCGGCTCCAGAAGACATACCGCCTGCGCCGCGATGCCCTCACCTGCGCCGGTAAATCCGAGGCCCTCCTCGGTCGTCGCCTTCACGCTCACCTGCGAGATGTCAAGCCCGAGATCCTCAGCGATATTGCCGCGCATGTCATTGATGTAATCCCGAAGCTTCGGCCGCTGCGCGATCACGGTCGCATCAATGTTCGAGATCACGTAGCACTGCTCCGCGACAAGCGCTCCGACCTTCCGAAGCAGCACCCGGGAATCGACTCCCTCGTACTCCGGATCCGTGTCCGGAAAATGCAGCCCGATGTCCCCGAGGGCAGCCGCCCCCAGAAGCGCATCCATTATGGCATGCAGCAGCACATCCGCGTCCGAATGGCCCGCGAGCCCCTTATCAAAAGGCACCGTGACGCCTCCTAAGATCAACGGTCTTCCCTCCGTCAGCCGGTGCACATCATACCCTGTTCCGATTCGCATAATCACGTCTCCCGTCCGGTCTTTCGCTGCGGTTCCCGATCACCTCTCATCGCCCTCCGGGGGCGCCGGTGTCCCCGACCCGCAGCCATTTTCCATAATACCACGACACCCCTGTAAATGCAAACATTTCCGCCGTCCCGAGGTTGATTTTCCGCACGGAAAATGCTATTGTGTAACTGTCCGCTCACGCCCCGTTTCACGGGAGAAAGGATCGGCCGAGGCAGCCGCCTGCGGCCTTACGAAAATGGAACAGCTGATCAACATTTTAAAGAATTATAAAAAGCATCCGATCCTGGCGACGATCATCGTCCTCGCCGCGGTCGGCCTGCTTGTCTTCTGTCTGTACTCCGCCACAAAGGACAACAACCATGGCGGCGTCGACATTATAACCGCAACTCCGACGGAGTCTGCTTCCGCAACCGACACGCCCGTGCCGGCGACGCCGACGGAAAGCCAGCCGGATACACCGACACCGACGGACGCGGCCGAGCCTACAAAGACGGCGGTGGAAACTCCCACTCCCGCAGCTACGCCGACGAAGGAGCCGAAGGCAACCGCAACTCCGACGGAGAATCCGGCCGATACGCCGACACCTACCGTCACACCGAAGCCGGCGAAGACACCGACGCCCACCGTCACGCCGAAGCCGACGAAGACGCCGACACCCACTGTCACGCCGAAACCGACCAAGACACCGACGCCCACTGTCACACCGAAGCAGTCCGCCGCCATCGATGAGGACGGCTGGTACTACGACAAGGACAGCGTGGCTCTCTATATCCACACCTACGGACATCTTCCGGGCAACTACATCACCAAGAAGGAAGCCGAGGCCCTCGGCTGGAGCGGCGGCTCCGTAGACAAATACGCCAAGGGCAAGGTCATCGGCGGCGATTACTTCGGCAACTATGAAGGCCGGCTCCCGCAGAAGAAGGGCCGGAAATACACTGAGTGCGACATTGACACGAAGGGAAAGAGCCGCGGCGCGAAGCGCATCATTTTCTCCAACGACGGCCTGATCTTCTACACCGACGACCACTACGAAACATTTACACAGTTGTATTGAGAATACCGGGTCCCGATCCGGTGAACAATACGGAGGCGCAGATGAAAACCATCGCTCTTGACGGGCTTTACATGACCACAAAGGAAACAACGCACGCGTATCTCCGCTGGCGGCTGCACGCACCGGCGTATTACGGCTGCAACCTGGACGCGCTGCATGATATCCTGACCGATCCGTGCGAACCGACGCGCCTGATCCTCTACCGCAGGGACACCATGCTCAAGGCTCTCGGGCGCTACGGGGAAGCGCTGCTCACGGTGTTTGAAAACTCTGCCTCGGAAAATGACAACCTGACCTTTACCGTCGCGAAGGACTGACCGGCCGGCGGCCGAACCGCGGACCCGAAGAACTGAAAAAGCATACAAGCATTTTCCGAAATAAACACAAGCATGAAAAAACCTCTCCTGCCTTGCGGTAAGAGAGGTTTTTATGATAGCGAAGGGGGGATTCGAACCCTCGACACTACGGGTATGAACCGTATGCTCTAGCCAACTGAGCTACTTCGCCATATGAAGTACCGCTTTCTTTCAAGCGGTACTTCGCTATTATATCATGAAGTTGTCTTTTGTCAAGCGTTTCCGTTCAAAAAATAATAAGTTCCGAACGGTGCCCCGGTACCTCGGTCCGAAGGACAAGCAGCACACATGACGCGCATCACAGTTCAAACGCGCCGGGCAGCAGCTCCGAGAGCGTGTGCTTTTCAAACGCCATATCTCCGTCTGTGATCTCCGTCACCCACAGCACGGTAAATGTCGAGGCATCCGCGAACTCTGACAGCACCTGCCGGCAGATCCCGCAGGGCGGACACGGAACCGGCGAGCCGTCCTTCGGCCCTCCCGCGATCGCGATCGCAACGAGATCCCCCTTGCGTCTTCCGTCGGCCACCGCCTTGAACACCGCGGTACGCTCGGCGCAGTTTGTGGCGCCGTAGGAGGCATTTTCCACATTGACGCCGGTGTAGACGGTGCCGTCCGTCGCAAGGAGCGCCGCTCCCACGGCAAATCCCGAGTACGGGCAGTAACTGTTTTTCCTGGCCTCATTGGCCGTTTCCAGCAGTTTCGCGTAATCCGCCATAGTCTCTCCCTTCCGAAGCGCTTCTACTCCGCCTTGTCCGCGTTGCACGTGAGCGTTGTCCCGTCGGTTCGGAAAATGATCGTTCCCACCTCATCCGTGCGCAGCGTCTTCACATTGAAATCTTCCAACAATTCGAGAACCTTCGAGGACGGCTCTCCTGCCTCATCGCCCTCCTCCGACTCGCCGCAGCAGATGACTGCATACTTCGGCTGAACGGATTTTAAGAACTTTTTGTTGGTCGCGTCGCTCTTTCCGTGGTGTCCGGTTTTCAGAACGTCCGCCCGGATGGACAGAGACGAATCCATCAGCTCCTTCTCCGTCGTGGAAAGCGCGTCACCCATCAGAAGAAAGCTTCTGTTGCCGTACGCAAACCGGATCGCGATGGACGCATCGTTGTCCGACCCTTCCTTTAAGGCCTTCGGCCCCGGCGCCAGCGTCTGGAACGTCGCGGTTCCGAGGGTATAGGTCGTTCCGACCTCCGGGGACACGCAGGAGATGTTCTTGCTCTGGATCACAGTGACCATATCTGAATAGTACTCTGATTTTTCCTTCTTCGGTGAGATCAGCACCTGCCCCACCTCAAAAGTGCGGAGCACATCCGCCATACCGCCCACGTGGTCTTTGTCCCCATGGGTGAGGATCACATATTCCAGTCGGGTCACGCCTTTATTTTTCAGGTATGAGACAACCTCTTCCGCATTGTGCTTATAGCCCGCGTCGATCAGCATCGCCTTGCCGTCCGCGAGCAGTAAAATGGCATCTGCCTTACCGATCGCAAGGATGTGCACCTCACACCCCGTTGCCGGGATCGCCGTCGGCTCCGCCGTGGGTGTCGAGTTGTTGCCGCCGTTGTCACACGCGACAAGCATCGTCAGGCATGCAAGCAGCAAAAGGCAAGCCGCCGCAGCCCGTATTCCGGTAATTAACTTCATTCTTCGGTATTACTCCTGTTCGTCGTGCACGGTTTCCGGATTATTTCAGGAAACCGCTGATGATCTGCTGCTCCGCTTCCTCCTCGGTCAATCCGAGCGTCATCAGCTTGATGATCTGGTCGCCCGCGATCTTGCCGATGGCCGCCTCGTGGATCAGCGACGCGTCGAGATGGTTGGCCGTAAGCTTCGGGGCCGCCGCCACCGCGCCGTGATCCATCAGGATCGCGTCACACTCGGAGTGTCCCTTGCAGCGGTTGTTGCCGTTGATGTTCGAGAAGAATTCCTGGCGGGAATTGTCCTTCGCCACCGAGCGGGACACAAGGTCAACCGCGCTGTCCTCGCCGTTCATCTCCACCGAAAAATCGGTCTTCGCGTACTGTCTGTCGTGGGTCATGATCTTCTCGCGGATTACTAAAGACGCTCCGTCGCCCACCGTTGCGCGCGTCGTGCGCACCGTCGAATCCACGCCCTCGATCTGCACCGTATCCATCTCGAGGGTACTTCCCTCATCGAGATACACCACCGTCTCCGGGTTCAGGATCCGCTCGCCGGTTCCCTCTCCCGAGCCGTAATGCTTTTCCACGTATTTTACGCGCGCGTTCTTGCCCACGTGGAATGTGTGAATGCCGTCATGCTCGGAGGTCTTGTCCCCCGCGTTGTGGATACCGCATCCCGCGACGATGGTCACATCCGCGTCCTCGCCGATGTAGAAATCATTGTACACGCACTCCTGCAGTCCGGTCTGCGAGATAACCACCGGAATGTGAACACTCTCCTTCTTCGTGCCTGCCTTGATGATGATATCGATGCCGGGCTTGTCCGCCTTCGTGATGATATCGATATTTTCCGTTGTATTGCGCCCTGCGCCCTCACCGTTCACACGGAAATTGTAAGCGCCCTGCGGCACCTCATGAAGATCCGCGATCTGCGCGAAAAGCTGCTTTTGAATCTCATCCATGATCACTTACCTCCCTTCGCCGTGCCGGCATCCATCGTCTCGTGATGCGTCAGACACGCAAGCGAGTCGCTCAGGATCTTCGGCAGAAGCTCCTCGCTGGCCGCCTGCTCCAGCACCTCACCGCCCGCGATGACAACGATGCGGTCCGCGATGTTGAGAATGCGCTCCTGATGGCTGATGACCACAACCGAACCGTTCATCTCCTTGTGAAGACGGTCGAAGATACGGATCAGGTTCTGGAAGCTCCACAGATCGATACCCGCCTCAGGCTCATCGAACACGGAAAATTTCGGCTTCCTCGCCAGTATCGTCGCGATCTCGATACGCTTCAGCTCGCCGCCCGAAAGGCTCGAGTTGACCTCACGATTCACGTAATCGCGTGCGCACAGTCCGACCTCGGAGAGATACTGGCACGCCTCGGACGTACTCAGCTTGCCGCCGTACGCGAGCGTCAGCAGATCCTTCACGGTGATCCCCTTAAACCGCACAGGCATCTGGAACGCAAAGCCTAAGCCAAGCTTCGCGCGCTCCGTGATGCTTAAGCCTGTGATATCCTCTCCGTTATAGAAAATGCTTCCCGACGTGGGCTTCTCGATGCCCATGATCAGACGGGCCATGGTCGATTTGCCGCCGCCGTTGGGGCCGGTGATCGCAACAAACTCGCGCTCGCCGATGGTCAGGTTGACATTCTTTATGATTTCCTTCGTCGCTCCCCCGTTCTCTTCCGGAACCGAGAAACTGACGTTTCGTAACTCTAACATATGTTCCTTTCCCGTGTCCGTCTTACGCTGCAGCCTCCCTGCCGCGTCCTCTCACGCACGGACACCGCCCGTATTATACCATAGTTTCCCTTATAGGGAAAGTGACAAAAGAGTGAAAAATGTCCACGCGGGAAACCGGACCCCGGCGTCGCCTTCGGAGCGTGAAATGTCCCTCCGGTACGCAGGATTTGATTTTTTCCGGTCTCTCCTGTATAATTGTCTCATATCATCGGGACTGCGCCCGCATCATCCATGCGCCGCAAACTCCCGGAAGAGCGTTTATTTCTATCTTTTCCGAATTAAGGAGTGTGATTTTTTCTTGGACCCTGCCTCACGACTACAACTGGCAATCATCATAATTCTGTTACTTCTCTCCGCTTTCTTCTCGTCCGCGGAGACGGCTCTGATGTCCGTCAACCGGATGAAGATGCGAAGTCTCTCGGAGACGCGCCGGGCTGCCCGCCGCGTGCTTGCGCTTCTCGATAACCAGCCCAAGCTTCTCTCTGCGATACTCATCGGCAACAATATCGTCAACCTCACTGCCTCCGCGCTCACTTCCGTGTTCGCACAGCGCCTGTGGGGACGGACGATGCTCTCGATCGCCACCGGCGTGCTCACGTTCCTGGTCATCATTTTCGGTGAGATCGTTCCGAAGACCATCGCCGCCTTGTACAGCGACCGCATTGCGATGGCGTACTCCGCCGTGATCCGCGCATACACTGTCGTAATGACGCCTGTCATTTTCCTCGTAAATGTCTTCTCCACCGGCCTTCTCCGCCTGCTGGGCATCGATCCCCGCAAGCGCCAGACCATTACCGAGGACGAGCTTCTCACGGTGGTGGAAGCAAGCCATGAGGACGGCGTTTTGGAAAATGAAGAGAAAGAGATGATCAATAACGTAGTGGACTTCGGCGATTCCGTCGCCAAGGATGTCATGGTGCCGCGGATCGACGTCGATTTCGTCTCGACGGAAATGTCCTACGACGACGTGGTTGCGGCATTTCGCGCCAACAACTACTCCCGCCTTCCCGTGTATGAGACCACACAGGATAATGTCGTCGGCATTCTGTTTCTGAAGGATCTGTTCCACTACGACGGGCAGCGCGAAGCATTTAACGTGAAGGACCTGATGCGAAAGCCGTTCTACACCTACGAGTTCAAGAAGACGGCGGATCTGCTTGCCGAGATGCGCAAGGACTCCTACACCATCGCCGTCGTTCTGGACGAGTACGGCGCCACCGCGGGAATCATCACTCTCGAGGATCTCTTGGAGGAGATCGTCGGCGAGATCCGCGACGAGTATGACGCGGACGAGCAGGATCCGATCACGAAGATATCCGACACGGAGTTCCTTCTGGACGGCTCCGCCAAGCTTGACGATGTCAACGATGCCACCGGCCTCTCCCTCGAGTCTGATGACTACGACTCCATCGCCGGCCACCTCAACATGCTTCTTGAACATATCCCCGTAAGCGGAGAAACGGTTACCGACGCCGACGGCGTCACCTACGAGGTTGTCGAGGTTGACAAGAACCGGATCGATCGCGTGCGCCTTACGCTACCGAACCTTTCGGACGAGACGGCCGCCGAGCGGTCGATGCCTGCTGACACAGAGGAATAAGAGACACGCTGTATCGCCCGGAGATTTCCCGGGCACACTTCGTAAGCTTAGCATACAAAAACTGCAGTACCCCATCCGGGCACTGCAGTTTTTTATTGAACACTCCTATTTTCCGGTCAGTCGTTACGGAAGGATCACCTTCACCTGAACGACATTGCCCTCTTCGACCTTTACCGCCTCAAAGACGACACCGAAATTATTGTTCTGCTTTTCATTTTCCGCGGGTTTGTACGTCGCACGTTCTCCCTGCTCCGGCACGTGTCCGAGAGCATAGTGCATATAGTCGGCGAGATTTGCGTATCCGCTCTTATGCAGCGAGAGTCCCGTCTCGTAATCAACTTCGAGAAGTCTCGCACTGCCCTCAAACAGGTACTCCTTGTCGGACAGCTTGGTGAAATACTGTGACGCCAGCTCCGCCGTGCGCTCGCGGTCGATCTTGATCAGGTACGCCGTCTCCCGGGTCTTCGAATCGGTCGCTTCCTTCACCACCGTACCGAGACTCTTCAGAAGATCCGTGCTGACATTGATCTTGCGGCACCGCTTACCCTGTACGGTAAGCGCCTCCTCGTCGGAGCCGGGGTTGTCAGCATAGCCGTCCACCTGCTCGCACTGTCCGATATAGACGTAATCGAGATCAAAGTGCTCGATCAGGTATGCTGTCTGCTTGGAATTGTTCGACGTATATATGGTGACGACATCGTTGCGTCGGTTCGAAACGATCTCCGGATAGTCCTTGTCGCCGCTGCTACGCCACAGCCACTCATGGGTCTGCCAGCCGAGCACGGTCGGCATTCCGGTAAATGCGGAGATACGGTTGAAGTAGGTGTAGCTTAAGCCCTGCATCTCCAGCACATTGACCTGTTCGTCAAAGTTCTCGTTGATATAGTCGATGATATCGGCATCCGCCGTACTGCAGTCGCTGCGGATGAAGGCCGAAGCATTGAGACCCTTGTAGTATCCGCCGAACCAGGTCGTGTACGCTTCGTTAAAGTATCCGATCGTAGACATCAGAAGACACATAAACACAATGCCGGCGCCCTTCATAAACCTGCTTGCAGGCATGGTGAGGAACCGTGTGATGATGTACCCCATGCTCAGTCCGTACATGATGAATGCCTGATAGGTCAGCTTAAACATCGTGTTGGCACGCTGGTACGCCCCGCCGTAGATATCCTTGACATAGATGAACTCCGGCAGCAGCACGAGGCCGAACGCGCACAGTCCGATGGTCAGGATGAACAGATCCGTGATCTCCAGGCTGTCCATAAACCGCGTAAGGCCGTTGGATATCTCCGGA
>CADBLW010000063.1 GCA_902795625.1 uncultured Lachnospiraceae bacterium
GCCGGTCATGCTCTTCATCTCGCTGATGGCCGGGTCGTAACCCTTGTCGTTGGAGATGATGTAAAAGGCATGGCCCGCCTTCTTCGCGATATCGTACCCCAGATGCACCATGATGATGAAATCCAGGGCATTTTTCCCGATCTGGTCGTTCTTGATCAGCTCCACAGTGGCGTCACAGTGAAAGACCAGATCCGCGTCGATCAGCGACATCTTAGAGCACTTCGGCCCCAGGAAAATGCGGACGAGATCATTTTTCGTCAAATTCTGGATCCCGCGCAGTCCCTGCTGGCTGACATTCTCAAAATCAATATACAATACTCGTTTCATTCGTTCCTCCGTGCACCGCTGCAACGTTCACAGCTTCATTTGCCGTATCGCTGTGACACTGCGCGGCACTGCATTCAATTCGTCCGGTCCGACTCCGAGCTCAACTCGTCGAGGGTCCGGTAATATGCCGGGAGAAATTCTGTCATAAACAATTCCGCTTCGGGGACCTGCAAAGCGTGGATGGAATCCTCAAGCGTCTTCTTCGCGCTCTCGAACTCGCGGTTGCCCGCCTTGCCCTCCTCGATGCATTTGATGAGGGCGGAAAGCTTGTCCGCCGCCTTCACGATCCGCCACAGCTCCTCCTCGCCTTCGGCGCGGAAGAACAAGCTGCGATAGTCCTCGCGGATATCCTCGGGGAGCATCGACAGAAGGGCTTCGGAAGCGTCGTCCTCAATCTCGTGAAATACGTTCTGCATCTGCCGGTTGTAATACTTGATCGGCGTGGGCATGTCACCCGTGATGATCTCACCCGCGTCGTGGTACAGACCGATCACCGCGCAGCGATCGGCGTCAAGCTGCTTGCCCAGACGGCGGTTGCCGAGGACGGCGAGGCCGTGGGCGAGCATGCTGACCTCCAGGGAGTGCTCGCTGATATTCTCCGGCTCGGAGTTTCTCATCAGCGCCCACCGCCGGATGTATTTCATCCGCGACAGCATTGCGTAAAATGAACTGCTCATGGTTCTTTCTCCGGTGTTACCCCGGAACGTTTCCGAAGACAGGGCTTCAGATACTGTCCGGTGTAGGATTCGGCATGGTTACAGATCTCCTCGGGAGTACCACACGCGATGACGGTTCCGCCGCCGTCGCCACCCTCGGGGCCCATGTCGATAATGTAATCGGCGGTCTTGATGACATCGAGGTTGTGCTCGATGACAACCACGGTGTTGCCACCCTCCGCCAGCATATGTAAAATGTCGATCAGCTTCTGAACATCCGCAAAATGCAGTCCCGTCGTCGGCTCATCCAGAATGTAGATGGTCAGTCCGGTGCTGCGGCGCGCAAGTTCCGTCGCCAGCTTGATACGCTGTGCCTCGCCGCCCGAGAGCGAGGTGGACGGATGTCCGAGCTTCAGGTAGGAGAGCCCGACCGCGTCCAGCGTCTTGATCTTGTTGTTGATGGAGGGAACATTCTCGAAGAATTTGACGGCTTCCTCCACCCGCATGTCCAAAACATCGAAAATGTTCTTGCCCTTGTAGGTCGCTTCGAGGGTCTCGCGGTTGTAGCGCCTGCCGCCGCAAACCTCGCACGGAACATACACATCCGGCAGGAAATTCATCTCGATTTTCACGATTCCGTCTCCCTTGCAGGCTTCGCACCGGCCGCCGCGGACATTGAAACTGAAACGGCCCTTGTTGTAGCCGCGAAGCTTGGCCTCCGTGGTCGAGGCGAAGAGATCGCGAATCTGGTCAAACACCCCGGTATAGGTCGCGGGGTTCGAGCGCGGCGTCCGTCCGATGGGCGACTGATCGATGTCAATCACCTTGTCGAGAGCCTCGGCGCCGAGAATCCCGTCGTGGTCGCCGGGAAATACCGTGGTCGCGCGGTTTAATTTGCGCGCCAGGGATTTGTAAAGAATCTCGTTGATCAACGAGCTCTTTCCGGAGCCCGACACACCGGTCACACAGGTAAAGACACCGAGCGGAATGTTCACATCGATGTTCTTTAAGTTGTGTTCGCGGGCTCCCTTCACGGTAATCCATCCGGTCGGCTTTCTGCGAACCGCGGGCACCGGCACAAAGCGCCGTCCCGCGAGATAATCGCCGGTGA
>CADBLW010000064.1 GCA_902795625.1 uncultured Lachnospiraceae bacterium
CGCCGTGACGGACGCGAGGATCGTCGACGCGCGGTTCCACGCGCGGCTGAACGCGAGATCGAAGACGTACCGGTACCGGATATCCACCGGTTTCGTACGCCCGGTGTTCGGCAGACAGCAGGTGCTGTGGTGCCCGGAGGATCTCGACCTTGAGCGGATGCGCGAGGCGGCGGAGCTGCTCACGGGAGAGCATGACTACACGAGTTTCTGCGGAAATAAACATATGAAGAAATCGTGCGTGCGCACGGTCACATCCATCGCGATCGACGAGGTGACGACGTCCGTGGCCGGGGTATCCGGCACTGCGCAGACCGAAGACGGGAAAGCAGGTCCGGCGGCAGACGGGAATATCGAATACCCGGAGGTGTGGATCACCTTCACCGGCAACGGATTTCTTCAGAACATGGTACGAATCATGGTCGGCACACTTCTTGAGGTCGGGCGCGGAGAGCGCAGACCCTCGGAGATGACGTCCATCCTTGAGGCGAAGGACCGCGAGCGCGCGGGAGCGATGGCGCCGGCGCACGGACTGACGCTTCTCAAGGTGGAATACTGACGGACGCGGAAGGGCCGGAACGATCGGATAATAAGGATCACAATACGGAGGTTTACGATATGAATATCAAGGGAAAGTCGTTTCTTACACTGAAGGATTTTACGCCGGAACAGATCGGGGAATTCCTCGACCTTGCGGACTGGCTGCGTGACTGCAAGAGAAAGCGTGTGCGTGTCCGCGGCTGCGAGGGCAAGAATATCGCGCTGATCTTTGAGAAGACGAGCACGAGAACCCGCTGCTCCTTCGAGGTTGCAGCGTATGACCTGGGAATGGGTGCGACATATCTTGATCCGAAGGCTTCGCAGATCGGCAAGAAGGAGAGCATCCAGGACACCGCGCGTGTGCTCGGCCGCATGTTTGACGGCATTGAGTACCGCGGATACGGTCAGGAGATCGTGGAAAATCTTGCCAAGTACGCAGGCGTTCCCGTGTGGAACGGCCTGACCAACGAATATCATCCGACGCAGATGCTCGCGGACCTTCTGACGATCCGTGATTACTTCGGGCGCCTGAAGGGCATCCGCCTCACGTACATGGGCGATGCGCGCTACAACACCGGCAACTCTCTGATGATCGCATGCACGAAGATGGGACTTCATTTTACGTGCTGCGCGCCGAAGAAGTACTGGCCGAATGAGGAGCTGATCGAAACCTGCCGCGGCTACGCTGCGGAGTCGGGAGCGACGCTCACGTTCACTGAGGATGTCGTCGAGGGAACGACCGGAGCGGATGTCATCTCGACGGATGTCTGGGTTTCCATGGGTGAGCCGGACGAGATCTGGGCGGAGCGCATCAATGACCTGCTTCCGTACCAGGTGACGATGGACTGCATCAACCGCGCGGCGGAGGACGTGATCTTCCTGCACTGTCTGCCGAGTTTCCATGACCTCAACACCGAGATCGGCCGCACCATCAGCGAGAAGTTCGGGATCAACGAGATGGAGGTTACCGACGAGGTCTTCGAGTCGAAGTACAGCAAGGTCTTCGATGAAGCGGAAAATCGTATGCACACCATCAAGGCGGTTATGTATGCGACGCTCTCCGAGGTGCCGTGGCCGCTGGATTGATGAACGGAAATGTAGTATTTTCCGTGGACTACTGATGTAGAATAGAAGACTGCAGCGAAGGATGGATCGATGTATCAGGATAGGATCGTGCTTTGCGGAAGCAATGCATATGAAAAGAAGTATTATCTGAACGACGATTTTCAGGGGCTTCCGGCCGAGGTGCAGAAGGAGCTGAAGATCATGTGCGTTCTCTTCACGGAAAAGGTGGGCGGCGTGCTGACGCTCGAGTTTGACGAGAGCGGGGAACTGGAGTTCCACACGACGGCGCGCGAGGGAGACCTGATGTACGATGACATCGGCAGCGGGCTCGAGGTGAACCGCCTGCGCAATGAGAAGAGGGATCTTCTCGAGGCGCTTGAGATGTATGTGAAAGTATTTTTCCTTGGATTGGAGGAGAGCAGTGATGGCGAAGACGAGTGAGAAAACCCTGAATACCGGGAAACCGGCCGCAGCACGGAGCAGTGCCGGCGGAAATGCCAGGGATATACTGCTGGCGATCGATGTCGGCAACACGAACCTGACCTTCGGCATTTTCCGCGGAAGCGAGATCATCGGCACGTTCCGCATGACAACCAAGCTGCCGAGAACCTCCGACGAGTTCGGTATCTGGATCAAGAACCTGCTGTCGGAGCGCGACGTGACGCCCGATATGCTCTGCGGTGTCATCACAGCGTCGGTTGTGCCGGGTATCATGCACTCCTTAAACTCCGGTGTGATCAAGTATCTTCACCACACGCCGATCGTTGTGGGCGCCGGCACGAAGACGGGCATCCGTCTGAAAATGGCAAACCCGCTCGAGATGGGCGCGGACCGCGTGGTGGACGCCGTTGCGGGCTACGAGCTCTTCGGCAAGCCGGAGAAGACACCGATCATGGTCATCGACTTCGGAACGGCAACGACGTACGATCTGGTGCTCGCGGACGGAACGCTCCGCTGCGGCATCACAAGCCCCGGCATCCGCATCTGCGCCAACGCACTGTGGAACGAGGCGGCCAAGCTGCCGGAGATCGGTATCGAGATGCCTTCGACGATCCTCGCCACCGACACTGTCACCAGTATGCAGGCCGGCCTGATCTACGGCTGCATCGGACAGACCGAGTATATGATCCGCAAGGTTAAGGAGGCCGCCGGCCTCGACAGCATGAAGGTCATCGCGACGGGCGGTCTCGGCCGCATCATCTCCGGCGAGACGGACATGATTGACGTGTATGATCCGGACCTCACGCTCAAGGGACTGCAGCTGATCTACGCGAAGCAGAAGAGCGCGCGGAAGTAACGGCTCGCTGTTGATCTGCACACAGCGAAAGAGCGGAAAAGACAATTCGAAACAGGGAAGGGCATTGCAGGTATACGGCATGCCCTCAAATATCAGCGATAGCCGCTATGTCGATATGCCCGGGCAGGACACGGAACATAAAATCTGCCTGAGACAGCATATCAGAGACACGGCGGCTGTTTTCTGTTGTTGCCGTATGAATTTCGCGTGCGTTTGCGCGCGCATGTACACGGCCGCGGGACAATGCCGCGGCGGGCAGTAGATATTTTCCGCGAAATCGTGTACAATAGGGAACGGCATCGCGCGGAAATGCGCAACCGGAGGGAAGAGATACCATTGAGTTTTCATATCGGGACAATCGAAGTGAGCACGCCGCTGGCGCTCGGACCGATGGCGGGGGTTACCGACCTGCCGTTTCGTCTGTTGTGCAAGGAACAGGGCGCGGGCCTTCTCTATACGGAGATGGTCAGCGCGAAGGGCGTGATGTACCGGAATCCCAACACGGCGGAGCTGATCGCGACGGAGCCTGTGGAGCAGCCGATCGGACTGCAGCTCTTCGGGGCGGACCCGACGATCATGGGGGAGCAGGCGAAGGTGCTCGAGGAGAAGCCGTTTGCATTTTTCGATGTCAATATGGGCTGCCCGGTGCCCAAGGTCGTGAACAACGGCGAGGGCTCGTCGCTCATGAAGGACCCGAAGCTTGTGTACGACATCGTGTATGCGATGGTGCGCGCGCAGAGCAAGCCGGTGACGGTGAAGATCCGCAGGGGCTTCGGCGGTGTCGAGAGCGCTGCGGAGGTTGCGAAGGCAGCGGAGGACGCGGGAGCTTCGATGGTGGCGGTGCACGGACGGTTCCGCGAGGAGTATTACTCGGGGCACTCGGACTGGGGCTGCATCCGGCGCGTGAAGGAGGCGGTGACGATCCCGGTGATCGGCAGCGGCGATGTGACGTGCGCGGAGGACGCGGCGGCGATGATGCGGGAGACCGGCTGCGACGGCGTGATGATCGCGCGGGCGGCGCGGGGCAATCCGTGGATCTTCGCGCAGTGCGGGGCATACCTATCGGACGGAACGGTGCTCCCGAAGCCGGACGACGGGGAGCTTTGTAAAATGGTCCTGCGTCATGCGCGCATGGCCTGCGACTTCAAGGGCGAGTTCATCGCGATGAAGGAGATGCGAAGCCACGTGGCGTGGTATTTTGCGGGAAGACCCGGATCGGCAGGGCTTCGGCGCGCGGCCAACGAGATCGCGACGTACGAAGGACTGGAGAAGCTGATCGGCGAATGGCTTGAGGCACCGCGGTTTGCGGCGAAAGGGCGGGGTGATTGAAATGACAACACGCGAGGAAGCGCTGCAATACGGCCTTTCTTTTGAGGACACCTATCAGGAAGCTCCTTTTCACGATGCAAACTGGCAGCTGGTCCGGTACCGGCCGAACAAAAAGGCGTTTCTCTGGTCCTACGAAAAGGACGGCGTCGTGTGCCTGAACCTGAAGGCGGAGCCGGTGCGCGCGATCTTCTTAAGAAGCATGTACAAGGCCGTGAAGCCGGGCTACCACCAGAACAAGGAGCACTGGAACACGGTCGAGTTGGACGGCAGCATACCAGACGAGGAGATCCGGCGGATGATCGGCGAGAGCTACGATCTGATCTCGGATTGCCCGGCGAAACGGATTTACGAGGCCGTGAAGAAGATCCCGTACGGACGCGTGGCGACCTACGGGCAGATCGCGGAGCTTGCCGGGGATCGGAAAATGGCGCGTGCCGTCGGCAACGCGCTCCATCGAAATCCCGACCCTGACAACATCCCGTGCTACCGCGTGGTAAACGCGGCCGGCCGGCTGGCGGAGGCATTTGTCTTCGGCGGAGTGAACATGCAGGAGAAGCTTCTGGCTGCGGAGGGCGTGATCACGACGGACGGCAGGGTCGACCTGGAGAAGTACGAATGGGATATCACAGGGCAGGACAATAAAGAGGAAAAGCAATAAAAATAATATAAAGAGGGAGACAGACTATGAAGACACCGAAACGTGTTCTCCGTTACGCGGAAGAGCATTTTCAGGAAGTTCACCACACGACGCTGAACCCGGAGGGACCGGGCGTGGTGCGCATCCACCTTGTGCCGCCGAAGGTTGAAAACGGCGAGGTCGGAGCGAGCGTGGCAATCGTGAACGGCCAGTTCATCGTGCCGGTCAACGTGTCGTGGAGCATTCTGCTCACGGAACTGATCGAGCAGGTCAACGAGTACAGCGGCCGGGAAATCTCGGAGGAGGATATGGACCAGATCGTCCGTAAGACGTGCAAGGCCGTGTCCAAGGTGTACCCGTTGGTCGGAAAATGGCGTTTCCGCAAGGACATTTTCCGAATGATGAACGCGTTCAAGCAGATCGCCTACGAGGAGGAAGTGGACGAGCCCATCGAATATGTGCGTCTCGGCGATTACGCGCCGTACATGAAGGCACCGCACCGCATGGATCTGATGGTCAGCGCGATGACGAAGGAGGGCAGATGGCACTGCAACCAGCAGTGCGTACATTGCTATGCCGCGGGACAGGCGCAGTCGTCCGAGGAGGAGCTGGGCACGGAGGACTGGAAGAAGATCATCGACCGCTGCCGCAGCATCGGCACACCGCAGGTGACATTTACCGGCGGCGAGCCCACGATGCGCGAGGACCTCGCGGAGCTCATCGACTACGCGCAGTGGTTCGTCACAAGACTGAACACAAACGGTGTCAAGCTGACGCCGGAGTACTGCAAACGCCTGCGCGAGGCGTCGCTCGACAGCGTGCAGATCACCATCTATTCCGATAATGAAGAAGTGCACAACCGCCTTGTCGGCGCGAGCCACTGGAAGGATACAGTCGCGGGCATTGAAAATGCATTGGCCGCCGGCCTCAACGTGAGCGTCAACACACCGCTGTGTACGCTCAATCGGGACTATCTCGAGACACTGAAATTCCTGCGAGCGAAGGGCGTCACGTATGTGACCTGCTCCGGTCTGATCACGACCGGCAACGCTGCGAAGGAGGCTTCGGAAAATCTTCAGCTGACGAACGAGGAGATCCGCAGGATTCTCAAGAGCGCGGTGGCATACTGCGCGGAGCAGGATATGGAGATCAGTTTCACGTCGCCCGGCTGGGTCGGAGCGGACTTTTGCGAGGAGCTCGGCATCAGCACGCCGAGCTGCGGCGCATGCCTGAGCAACATGGCGATCACTCCGGGAGGCAACGTCGTGCCTTGCCAGAGCTGGCTCTCCGGCAAACCGCTCGGAAACTTCCTTGCGGATGAGTGGGAGACGATATGGAACAGTGAGGAATGCAGGACCCGCCGTAATTTTTCGGCGTCCATGCGGTACGAATGTCCGCTGCGGATCCTGCGGGTGAAGGAGGTGCGCCATGAAGACTAAGACGATCGGCCGTCTGGCCGGAATTCTTATGCTCCTGATTGCTGCGGTGCTTCTGTTCGCCGGGGATCGCCGCGCGAAGGCGGCGGGGGACCTCGACGAGATCCTTGACTACACCATTACGGTGGACCTCAACCCGGACGGAACGCTGAACATGGTCTACCATATAGAATGGAAGGTTCTCGATGACGACAGCGAAGGACCTCTCACGTGGGTTCAGATCGGTGTGCCCAACAAGCACTATTCGGATTACAAGGCGCTGACCGACACTATTAAAAGTATCAAAAGCTACAACAACGGCGGCGAGACCAAACTGAGGATCGATTTCGACAAAATGTATTATGAAGGAGAAGTTGTCACCTTCGAGTTCAGCTTCACCCAGGACTATATGTATCAGATGAACTATCTGACCGAGGGCGAAACGGTGTACGAGTTCACACCGGGATGGTTCAATGATCTTTATGTCGACAAACTCACTATCCGCTGGAATGCCGATCAGGCGGAGTCGTGGACCCCGTCCTGCGAGGTTGTTGACGGATATCTGTGCTGGACGACGGAGCTTGCCAACGGCGAAAAATACACCGTATCGATCACATATCCGAACGAGGCATTTTCCTTTGACTCGACCAAGACCATTGAGCGCTCCGTCGCGGAGGACTCCGGTGACGGCGGCTGGATCGCCGTGATCATCGTCGTCGTGTTCTTTATCGGCTTCTTCATATTCATCTGTGTCTTTGCGGCAGTGATCTACAAAGTCGGCGCATGCTTCGGCATGAACACGGACAAGAAGATTACCCGTACCCGCGTCGAGTACTACCCGACCTGCCCGGGTTGCGGCGGACCGCGCACGGAGGGCAAGGACAACTGCGAGTACTGCGGCCGCAGCTTCATCAAGAGTGAGGAGAAGATTGAGGAGAAGGATATCCCCGAGGAGGAGAAGGAACTTCGCAACCACAAGACAAACGGACTCTACCGCTATTCCTCCTCTCCGAACACCTACGTGCGCGTGAATGTGATCAATGTACCCAGACCCAGATCGACATCAACCACCCGTTCCTCGGGCGGCTGTGCCCACAGCTCCTGCGCATGCGCATGCGCCTGCGCCTGTGCCTGCGCCGGCGGCGGCCGTGCCGGCTGCACCACCAAAGATTTCTACCGCACCAACCTGAAACTTCGTCACCTGCAAAAACACAATAAATGACACCATGCCCCCAGGCAATATGGGCATCAGTGGTCTAAGTACGGCCGTCAGACGGCTCCAGCCGACTAAAGAAAATCGCTTCATTCTCATAACCAGGCCGTTTCTGCGGCACTCGCTTCGCTCGAACAGTCCTCGAAACGGCCTAATCGAGTTCGCGATTTCCAAGTCGACTTCCCGGTGAGCGCTGCTCACCGGGAATACCGCAAGTCTGACGGCCGCACTTGCCATGATGCCCGCCTGCGGGCATGGCTGATTACTTGGCTTTTGCGGAGCCGGTGCCAAACGATTGCGAGGCGGCGCGAAGAATTGTCGCAGCGAACGATTTACTTCGTTCGCGAGACAATTACTATCGCGCACAGCCGACCCGCCTGCCGTAGGTGGTACAGCCGACCCGCCTGCCGTAGGTGACACAGCCGACCCGCCTGCCGTAGGTGACACAGCCGACCCGCCTGCCGTAGGTGGTACAGCCGACCCGCCTCTCGTAGGTGGAAATTCCGCAAAATACTGCTTGACATTGGACAGTGAGTTCACTATAATCTAACTTGCGCGCTTTTGGGCACTTCTATTTGTGTGCCCGAAAACCGCAGGTTTTTTCTTTTGCAGTATACCTGCAGTATGCAACCACACATTCTGTTGTTTACAGAAGAATAATCTGAACAGGAGGTAATAGGATGCCTACATTTAACCAGTTAGTACGCAAGGGTCGTGAAGTTCACGCGACCAAGTCCACCGCTCCGGCTCTCCAGAGAGGCTTCAACTCCCTGAAGAAGAAGGCAACGGACACCTCTGCTCCGCAGAAGAGAGGCGTATGTACGGCAGTACGTACCGCGACTCCTAAGAAGCCGAACTCGGCTCTTCGTAAGATCGCCCGTGTACGTCTGAGCAACGGTATGGAAGTTACGAGCTATATCCCCGGCGAAGGACACAACCTTCAGGAGCATAGTGTCGTGCTGATCCGTGGCGGTCGTGTAAAGGACCTTCCCGGTACCCGTTATCATATCATCCGCGGTACTCTGGATACCGCCGGCGTAGCTAAGAGACGCCAGGCTCGTTCCAAGTACGGCGCTAAGCGCCCGAAAGACGCTAAGAAGTAATTTTCCGTAATATACGGAAGCAGTTTCAGGAATTTTTCATTACTTAAAATGCAGGGCTGAATTTTCCGAGGACGGCACAGCCGTTCCTGTCGCAGAGACTTGTGGTTGCATATGCGAGTGAAAATACAAGCGAGCATGAACACAGTAATGTGAGTACCGAAGAATTAATCTTACCGGGAGCTTAGGCTTTCGGGAATAATTAAGGAGGGAAGCAACGTGCCACGTAAAGGACATATTCAGAAAAGAGACGTTCTGGCGGATCCGGTTTACAACAGCAAGGTTGTAACCAAGCTGATCAACAATGTCATGCTTGACGGCAAGAAGGGAACCGCACAGAAGATCGTTTACGGCGCATTTGAGCAGATTGCTGCCAAGAGCGGCAAGGAAGCCATGGAAGTCTTCGAGGCTGCCATGAACAACCTTATGCCTCTTCTTGAGGTTAAGGCCCGCCGTATCGGTGGTGCTACCTATCAGGTGCCCGTGGATGTGAGACCGGACAGACGCCAGGCTCTGGCGCTCCGCTGGCTGACCATGTTCTCGCGCAAGAGAAGCGAGAAGACGATGGTTGACCGTCTCGCAAACGAGATCCTTGACGCATCCAACAATACCGGTAATGCAGTCAAGAGAAAAGAAGATATGCACAAGATGGCAGAGGCGAACAAGGCATTCTCGCACTATCGCTGGTAATGCCTGTCGCGGTCTGAAGTTTAGGAGGACAAATTTTTGGCTGGAAGAGAATACCCGCTGGAGAGAACCCGTAACATCGGTATCATGGCTCACATCGATGCCGGTAAGACGACTCTCACCGAGCGTATCCTGTATTACACAGGTCTCAATTACAAAATCGGTGATACTCACGAAGGCACCGCTACCATGGACTGGATGGAGCAGGAGCAGGAGCGTGGTATCACGATCACTTCTGCCGCAACCACCTGCCATTGGACTTTGGAAGAGAACAACAAGCCGAAGCCCGGTGAGCTGGAGCATCGTATCAACATCATTGATACCCCCGGCCACGTGGACTTCACCGTCGAGGTA
>CADBLW010000065.1 GCA_902795625.1 uncultured Lachnospiraceae bacterium
CGATCTTTCCAAGCACGCGGCGGCTTACCGTACACTGTCGCTCCTGCTCAAGAGACCGCCGGGACGTGAGGCGTACCCGGGCGATGTCTTCTACCTGCACAGCCGTCTTCTGGAGCGCGCGGCCCGTCTGTCCGACAAGCTCGGCGGCGGTTCCCTGACGGCACTCCCGATCATCGAGACGCAGGCGGGCGACGTTTCCGCTTACATTCCGACCAACGTTATTTCCATCACGGACGGCCAGATCTATCTGGAGACCGAGATGTTCAACTCCGGATTCCGCCCGGCTGTCAACGCCGGTCTCTCCGTGTCCCGAGTCGGCGGCGCGGCACAGATCAAGGCGATGAAGAAGATTGCCGGACCGATCCGTATCGACCTCGCACAGTACCGTGAGCTGGCAGCATTTTCCCAGTTCGGATCCGACCTGGATGCCGACACGAAGGAGAAGCTGGCACAGGGCGAGCGCATCCGCGAAGTCCTGAAGCAGCCGCAGTACCGCCCGATGGCAGTCGAGAAACAGATCGTCATCATCTATGCGGCGACGAAAAAGCACCTTCTCGATGTGGCTGTATCGGATATTGCCGAGTATGAGAAGATCCTGTTCGAGCTGATCGAGAACCAGTATCCCGAGATTTTCCGCACGATCCGCGAGCAGAAGATTCTGACCGAGGAGATCGAGCCGAAGCTCGTGCTTGCCATCGAGCAGGCGAAGGAGAGCCTGGACGGAAGTTCGAAGAAGTAGCTATAGAAGCAGTAATAGGAGCGAATGATTTATGGCCTCGATGAGAGACATAAAAAGGCGTAAGCAGAGTATCCGAAGCACCGGGCAGATCACGAAGGCGATGAAGCTTGTCTCCACCGTCAAGCTGCAGAAAGCCCGCGGACGTGCGGAGGAGGCGAAGCCGTACTTCAATCACCTGTACCAGACGATCGTGACGATGTTCGACCGCGCGACGCCTGAGGTGCGGGCGCATTATTCGAAGCAAACCGGCAGTGCGAAGAAGGCGATGATCGTCATCACCTCGAACCGCGGTCTTGCCGGCGGCTACAACTCCAATGTTGTCAAGCAGGTGCTCGGCTGCGGTATCCCGAAGGAGGATATGCTGATCTACGCGGTGGGCCGCAAGGGGCGCGACGCGCTTCGTCTGCGCGGCTACGAGATCGCCGGGGATTACTCGGAGACGATGAACAATCCGCTGTACAGCGACGCCTCGGATATCAGCACGGATGTCATGGATGCGTTTGAGAACGGAACCGTCAGCGAGATCTATATCGCGTTCACCGTGTTCCGCAACACCGTGAGCCAGGTTCCCACGATGCTGAAGCTGATGCCCGCGGACATCGGAGTCGGCGGCAACGAGGACGGCGAGTCCGGCACGGCGGAGGCTCTGATGAACTTCGAGCCCGACCCGGAGGAAGCACTCAAACTGATCATTCCGAAGTACGTCAGCGGTGAGATCTTCGGCGCCATCATGGAGGCCTACGCAAGCGAGAACGGCGCGCGTATGCAGGCCATGGACAACGCCACCAACAATGCAAACGATATGATCGAAAAGCTGGAGCTCGCGTACAACCGCGCGCGCCAGAGCTCGATCACCCAGGAGCTCACGGAGATCATCGCCGGGGCAAACGCACTCGACACGTAGTGTCGGAGCGTTTGCGTAGCCGGCAAGGCGCGTGAGCGGCTTGACGTAATAATGCACTGGATACATAAGGCGCCTGCCGGGAGATCCCGGGCGTCCTAAGACAGAAATATCAACAAGGAGAAAGACTTGTGGACAAGAACATTGGTAAGATAACACAGATCATCGGTGCCGTTCTTGACATCCGGTTCACGGAGGGAAATCTTCCGGAGATCTACGATGCCATCAAGATCCGCCGGAAGAACGGTGAAATCCTGGTTGTCGAGGTTGCTCAGCACCTCGGAGACGATACGGTCCGCTGTATCGCCATGGGCCCGACGGACGGTCTGGTTCGCGGCATGGAGGCTGAGTCCACCGGAGCGCCGATCACGGTACCGGTAGGCGAGGCAACGTTGGGACGTATGTTCAACGTCCTCGGCGAGCCCATCGACGAGAAGGAGCCCCCGACGGATGTGGATTACTATCCGATCCACCGTCCCGCGCCGGCTTTTGCGGAGCAGTCCACCGATACGCAGATCCTTGAGACGGGTATCAAGGTCGTTGACCTTCTGTGCCCGTACCAGAAGGGTGGTAAGATCGGTCTCTTCGGAGGTGCCGGCGTAGGCAAGACCGTGCTGATCCAGGAGCTGATCACCAACATCGCGACGGAGCACGGCGGTTATTCCGTATTTACCGGCGTAGGCGAGCGCACGCGTGAGGGTAACGACCTCTACTACGAGATGATCGAGTCCGGCGTTATCAACAAGACGACCATGGTCTTCGGTCAGATGAACGAGCCGCCGGGAGCGCGTATGCGCGTAGGCCTCACGGGTCTTACGATGGCGGAGTATTTCCGTGACAAGGGCGGCAAGGACGTTCTCCTGTTCATTGACAACATTTTCCGATTCACACAGGCAGGTTCCGAGGTGTCCGCACTTCTCGGACGTATGCCTTCGGCCGTAGGTTACCAGCCTACGCTGCAGACGGAGATGGGTGTGCTTCAGGAGCGCATCACCTCCACCAAGAGCGGTTCCATCACCTCGGTTCAGGCAGTTTACGTGCCTGCCGATGACCTTACGGACCCCGCTCC
>CADBLW010000066.1 GCA_902795625.1 uncultured Lachnospiraceae bacterium
CCGAAGGAGAAGGAGTAACGCTCGCACCGTAGGTTCTCATAACCTCGCGGCGGAACGGCTTCTGCTCGTAGGAAACCTTAACCATGAACACCTTGCAGTCAAGTCCTAAATATGCGCAAGCCATCGAGAGCGCCGTGCCCCACTGACCTGCACCGGTCTCAGTGGTAACACCCTTGAGGCCCTGCTTCTTAGCGTAGTAAGCCTGAGCGATCGCGGAGTTGAGCTTGTGGCTGCCGCTGGTGTTGTTGCCCTCAAATTTGTAGTAGATCTTCGCCGGTGTGCCGAGCTTCTGCTCCAGGCAGTAAGCGCGTACAAGCGGCGACGGACGATACATCTTGTAGAAATTACGGATCTCCTCGGGAATCTCGATGAACGGGGTGTCGTTATCGAGCTCCTGCTTTACGAGCTCCTCGCAAAATACTCCGCCGAGCTCCTCAGCGGTCATCGGCTGATGCGTGCCGGGATTGAGAAGCGGCGCGGGCTTGTTCTTCATATCCGCGCGCATGTTGTACCATGCCTTGGGCATCTCCTGCTCTTCGAGGTAAATCTTGTAAGGGATTTCTTTGTTCGACATCGTTGTGTCTCCTTTCGTTTTAGTCGGGACATTTGTCTTATAACAAAAGACGCCCTGTCCCGCATTAATGTCTTAATGCCGGGACAGGACGATAATTTCATCATTCCTGCGGTGCCACCCCGCTTGATGCTCTCGCATCCTCTTTCGCGCATACATGAATATGCCGGTCGTTGTTGACGGGGGAACCCCACCCCGGCGCCCATACTCCGACTTGCGTCGTTTCCTCTTGCCCTCAAAAGTCCATTCAATCCTTCGGATGCTGCCGCAATCCCAGCGCCTGCGGCTCTCTGTGTGCAACCTTGTGAAGAATCTACTCACTCTTTCTCAACGGTTTAATTTCTTATACCACGATGGCCGCGCCATGTCAAGCAGGATTTTTCGAGGGCCGGATTTGTCCGCATTTTCCGAACAACCCATCTCCCGATACGAAAAATCCTCCCCGCCGGATTCCGACGGGGAGGATCTGATCAAGTTCCGTTTTCGTAGGGATTACTCTGCCTGGTAATCGAAGCCTGCGTGCTCCTCAATCTGAGCAGCACCGAAGAATGCGTACTTCGCCTTCAGCTTCTTGTCGAACAGAAGCGGGCTGTAAGCCTTTCTCCAGGACATCTCGTCGCAGAAACCCCAGAAGGTCAGAGCGTCAAGCTTGAGCGTGCCTGCGTCGACACGGTCAAGAAGGCCCTTGACAAGGTTGTAGTAGAACATACCCTGCTTGGAAAGCATCTTAGGCGTTGCGCTCTGCGGGAACTGGTATTTGCCGAGGCATACATCGAGCTCGGTCAACTGGATCTTCAGGCCGAGAGCGCTGAGCTGGTCAACGGTCTTGAAGTAGTCGTCAAGCTTGTCGCTGGTGTAGAGGTGAGCCTGGAAACCGATACCGTCGATCAGGTAGTTGCCCTTGTCGTCGACAAGCGTCTTCACAAAACTCTCAAGCGTGTTCGTCTTGAACTGCTCGTTGTAGTCGTTGTAGTACAGGTCGATGCTCTCCGGAGCATACTTGTTCGCAAAATTAAACGCATGCCAGATGAAGTCATCACCGATCGTAGCGGTCCACATGCTCTGACGAAGGGAACCGTCCTCCATCCATGCCTCGTTGACAACGTCATACGCGTAGAACAGGTCGATGTAACCGGCCTCCTCGAGCTTCTCAAACACCTGCTTGATCATGCTCTCCATACGCTTCAGCATCTCCTCGCGGCCCACAAGCTCCTTGGAGGTGTCGAAATCCTCATAGAAGATCCACTGAGGAGTCTGGCTGTACCAAACAAGGGTATGGCCACGCACCGACATGCCGTTTTCCTTAGCCCACTTGAGCATGGAAAGCATATTCGGGTTGAACTCGACAACGATCTCGCCGGCTTCCTTGCTCTTAGCCTCGCTGAGGATGTAGTCCGGCTTCATATCATTTTCCATCGTAACACTGTTGAACTGCTCCTTGATCAGAGCGGCGGACTTCGCATCGCCCGTCATATATGTCGTCAGGCAGGTACCTGCCTTGACACCGTGCTGTGCGAAGACATCCTTGAGGGAGATGCCGTCAGCATCCGGAAGGGGCGTAGCCGTAGGGATCGGGGTCTCCGTCGGGCTCGGCGTAGGCGTGTCCGTAGCGGTAGGCTCAGCGGGCGTGCTCGTAGGCGTCGGATCCGCGGGCTTTTCCGTCGAATTGTCCTTGCCGCAGGCCGCGAAAGCAGCGATCAGCGTCAGAACCATCAGAAACAAAGCAATTTTCTTTTTCATGACTTTTACTCCTTATATCGTTTGTGAAAGGTCCCGGCCGCAGCACATCGCGCGGCACTCCTGCGGACACTCTCGCTCGTTCGGTGTCTGTAACGCGACACCGCCCCAAAGTATAGCACAACTTCGGGGCGGGATTCAATATCAAGAGTGTGGTTTTTCTGTGTCCTGGGGGGAGGGGAGAATTACTCTTCTCTTGTTACTCTACTGGTATAAACGTATGTCAAATTGAATGTTTAAGTTTTTCCGTTCAAGGACTAATTCAATGTCCTTCCTGGCTCTCCTCGTCCACGTACACAATCTCGCAGCTTCCGTCCTCCTTCCGGAGGCGGATGATAATGACTGTTCCTCCCTTCTCTCTATATATGGTATCAAACCTGATGGTTTCGTATTCCGCAGGGTACAGCGGTTCTCCGTTTGCGTATACCAGACCCTGCTTTCCGGACGCATCGGCAACGATGACGTATCGGTCGAGATAGCACCTTACAACATCGGTATACTCAGGTAATTCTTTTACAATTATGCACTCAACCTTGTCCTGTCCTTCAACGATCCTGAGGACAACAACATGGCCGTCGGCCATAGCATAAATGTAATTGGTATCGTTATCCGTGATCTTGTCCGCACCGGAGAAGAGGAGGTCTCCCTGACGGTTGATGCTCGCCCATTTTCCGTCCTCCAGACGCACCTCGGTATACAGGTCCGGTCCGAACGAATACCCGTCGGGATAATCACAGGTTACCCTTTTCCCCTTATCATCGATATAGTAGACTCTTCCCTCCGTTCCACAGAGAAGCGCAATCCCGTCATACATGATCGAGGCATACAAAAACTTCGCAGGTGTGATCTCCTTACCGTCCGCATCGACATAGCCCATCATCCCGTTGTCATCGACGTAGCGTGAGATCTTATCCTCCGCCCACACATTGCGGTCCAGATACCGATATTCCGACTGCCGATCATCCGAATGTTCAGGATCGGCCTCAGTTTCCGTTTCTGCGAGATACTCATAAATCTTCACCAGATATTCCGCCGAAGCTTTCGTGGCATAGGCCCGGGCATCCTTCTCCACGGTCTGCTGATAATATGTCTCAACATCATCCTCCGGGCTCGTATAATTATCAAACTCCTTCTTGTACACAGCCGCGCTGTTAAAAAGCTGAAGATTCCTGAGTTCCGGGCTTACCTCTTCATAGGCATCGATAATACGATGCTGAAGACAATGATACGCCTCATGGGCAACGGAATTCAGAAGGCTCAGAGCTGTATCGTTTTTCAGGGAGTCTACGCTCACTGTGATCCTGTGGTCCACTTCTGTGTAGTGAGCAAGTACCCCATAACCGGTGGTGCCGGCTACCACACTGAGCCCGTGGGGAATTCCGAGATAACTCCGTTCGATATCGGCCACAGTCCGCAGAACGCCAAGCTTTTCCTCCGGTGAAAGGGTCTTCCACGTATCTTCCTGAAGAAGGAGGAGCGTCTCCATATTCTCATCGATCGTCTGCATTTTCAAGCTGTCCGGGCTGTCCGGAGTCTTTACGGACGAAGCTACAAGTCCTTCCCCCAAATTCATTTTCCAGATGATGGCTGACATGAGCAGAAACATTCCCATGGACAGGACAAACTTTGTCTGCCGGCCGGCTTTCCCGAATCTCCGGATCATGATCTTTCGATACTTCCACCGCTTTTTAACCTTCCGGCGTATCGCCCTCAGGAACAGCGTCAGGGCAACCGCCAGAGTGATCAGAAGGATGAACAGGATCAGCCCTCGCACGAACTGCCAATACGTGAGCACCGTATACACACCGAAGCCAAGCATGATGTTCATAAATACACTCTCGCCGTTGCGTTCCTTCCAGAAATCCATGGTGATCCCGATGGCGGCGCCAGTCAATGCCATTGCGATCAGGATCCATGAGGATGCTTCATAGGAGCAGGATCCGATCTGACGGAACATTGCGGCCTTGTATATGACCCACATGGGGATAAAACCGATGATATGGTCAAAGATAAACTCATATCTCCCCTTCGTATTGAAATTCATATCTTCATTCTCCTCTCTTCCTCAAAAACCGCTTCCGGCCCGGACCGCACCGCGCCGTCAGCGCCTCAACAAAAACAAAAAGGGAGCGCCGATAACCTCAGCGCTCCCGCGGAAAATGCCTGTCCCTGTGTCCTTACTGCTCGTCCTTCTCCACCGAGAACGAGTACACCGTGCAGAAGTCATACGGCTCACCGACCCGGAATATGCTGGTCGGGAAGCTCGGAATGTTGCAGGAATTCGGATAGAACTGCGTCTCGAAGCAGACACCGTCACGCTTCTTGTAAACGACGCCGCCCTTGCCGGGATTCGGATCCTTCGAGCCGTCGATAAAGTTACCGCTGTAGAGCTGCATGCCCGGAAGATCGGTGTAAACCTCCATCTTACGGCCGCTCTGCTTGTCAAAGAGGATCGCGACGAGATCCATCTCGTCCTCCTCCTCGATGTCGAGGTCAAGTACATAGTTGTGGTCATAGCCGCCGGCGATCTTGAGGCACTCCATGTCCGCGTTGATATCGCGTCCGATCGGCTTCGGCTCCGAAAAATCCATCGCCGTGCCGGTGATATCCATGATCTCGCCGGTGGGGATCAGAAGCTTGTCCGTGGGCGTGATCTGGTGGCTGTTGATCCAGACCTCCTGATCAAGCACGGAGCCGCTTGCCTGTCCCGCAAGGTTGAAATAGGTGTGGTTCGTCAGGTTGATGACCGTATCCTGATCGCAGTCCGCAAAATACTCGATCGCCAGGTCGTTCTCGTCGGTGAGGGTATAGGTCACGGTAACCTCAAGGTTTCCGGGGAAACCCTGCTCGCCGTCGGGAGAAATGCGGGAAAATTCAACACTCACGCTCTCCTCGTCCTCAAACGTCTCAACGTCGTAGAACACCTTGTTGTAGCCCATGGGACCGCTGTGAAGGTTGTTGACGCCGTTGTCATTTTTCGCAAGCTCGTACGTCTTGCCGTTGATCGTAAACTGCGCGCCGCCGATACGGTTTGCGTGACGTCCGATAAACGAACCGTATCCGGGTCCGTTGGTCTCATAGCCTGTCACGTTGTCGTAGCCGAGGGCCACATCCTCGAAATTGCCGTTTTTGTCCGGAACAATGATGTTGACGATCACGGCACCGAAGTCCGAAACCGTAACCTTCATACCGTTCTTGTTCTCCATCGTAAACAGGGTGGCTTCCTTGCCGTCCTTCGTCGTTCCGAAGCTTGATCTGGTAATGCCCATTTGCTTGTTCTCCTTTTTCTTATTTCCGCAGC
>CADBLW010000067.1 GCA_902795625.1 uncultured Lachnospiraceae bacterium
GCTGCTCCCGATGCTGCGGGAGGGAGACGCCGTGCTTCTCAAGGGGTCCCGCGGGATGAAACTGGACGAGGTCGCGGAGGCGCTCCGAAAGAAAAGGTAGGTTGTTATGGCTGCATATGCGGACATTATCATAGACATCACGGCACCGACGCTGGATCGGTCGTTTCAGTACGAGGTGCCCGAGGAACTTAAGGACAGAGCGGAGATCGGCTCCCCGGTGCTTGTTCCCTTCGGAACTTCGAAGACGCCCAGGAGAGGCTATATCGTCGGGCTGTCGGACGAGTTGAAGGTCGCGCCGGAGAAACTGCGGCCGATCGCGGATATCCCGAAAAAGGATGCCACCATCGAGGATTCGATGGTCGCGCTCGCATACAGGATCAAGCGGAGATACGGCGGTTCGCTGTATGACGCGCTGCGCACGGTCATTCCGTCGCGGCAGAAGATCGCGTCCGTCCCGAAGCGCAAGGTGCGCAGGAGAATGACGGCGGAGGAGCTCGCGGCCGTGCTTGAGGAGTTGCCGCGCAGGGAGACCGCGAAGGCAAGACTGTACAATGCGCTGATCGAGACGGAGGAGATCCCGTACGAGCTGGTGACCGGTAAGCTGAAGATCACAAAGGCCGCGCTTGACAAGGCGGAGGAGGCGGGAATCCTCACCGTGATCGAGCAGGATGAGTCGGAAAATGAGCCCGGCGCAGGACTCACGGTGACCCTCAACGGGGAGCAGAAGGCGGCTGCGGATAAGATCTCGGAGGCATTCGGTCAGAGCAAGGTGTTCGTGCTGCACGGGATCACCGGCAGCGGCAAGACAGAGGTGTACTTAAGCGTCATCGAAAAGACACTCGCGACCGGGAAGCAGGTTATCGTGCTGATCCCGGAGATTGCGCTGACCTACCAGACCGTGCTGCGGTTCTACCGCTGCTTCGGGGACCGCGTCGCGTTCGTACATTCGAAAATGCCCGCGGGAGAGCGCTACCGCATGCGTGAACGCGCGAAGGAGGGGAAGATCTCCATCATGATCGGACCGCGGTCCGCGCTGTTCACACCGTTCCCGGATCTCGGGATGATCATTGTGGATGAGGAGCATGAAACTTCCTACCGGAGTGAACTGACCCCGCGGTACCATGCTGTGGATGTCGCCGTGGAGCGCGCCCGCATGTGCGGAGCAACGGTGGTCCTCGGTTCCGCGACGCCGTCTCTGGAGACCTTCTATCGCTGCGAGCAGGGCGATTACACGTTGCTGACGCTGTCGAAGAGAGCCAAGGACGGGGCAATGCTCCCGAAGTCGGAGATCGTTGACCTGCGGGAGGAACTCAAGGCGAAAAACTACTCCGTGATCAGCAGGCGCCTTCGGTCTGCTATCGAGGAGCGGTTGGAGAAGCATGAGCAGGTGATGCTGTTTCTCAACCGCCGCGGATATGCAGGCTTTGTCTCGTGCAGAAGCTGCGGCTACATCGCGCAGTGTCCGCACTGCGACATTTCCCTCACCTACCACAATGACGGAACTCTGCGGTGTCATTACTGCGGGCATAAAGTGCCGTACCGGAAGGCATGTCCGGAATGCGGTTCACAGTATTTTCTGCCGTTTGGCAAGAGCGGCACGCAGAAGATCGAGGAACTCGTGGAGAAGGAGTTCCCGAAGGCGCGTGTGCTGCGCATGGACGCCGACACCACAAAGGCGGCGGACGATTATGAGGCGATCCTTTCGGAGTTTGCGGAAGGGAAGGGAGATATCCTGATCGGCACGCAGATGATCGTCAAGGGGCATGATTTTCCGAATGTCACGCTCGTAGGAGCGCTGGCCGCGGATCTGTCGCTCGGCGTTGCGGATTACGCCTGTGCGGAGAGAACGTTCGATCTGCTGGCGCAGGCTGCGGGAAGAGCGGGAAGAGACAGGATCCCCGGAGAGGTGATCATACAGACGTACCGGCCGGATCACTATGCGATCACGGCGGCTGCAGCGTCGGATTACCGGTCATTTTACGACACCGAGATCCGGTACCGGAAGTCGTTCGGGTATCCGCCGGTGAGACACATGTTGACGATCGTCGGCGGACATCGCAGGGAGAACACTCTTGAGAAGGCGATGGAGGAGCTCGCGGTGAGAGCCCGCGAGGTCGCGGAACAGGGCGGCGCGACGGTGATCGGACCGGCGGTGCCGCAGCTGCAGAAGAAAAATGATATGTATTTCCGCGTGATTTACGTAAAATGCAGCGACATCGGATCGCTGATCGCGGTAAAGGATGCCGCGGAGGCGTGGATGCACGGGTCGCGCGGCGGCGTCGGACTGACATTTGACATGGACTAAAGGAGGGAGAACATGGCATTACGAAACATTCGCAAACAGGGAGAGGAGATCCTCACAAAGCGGGCAAAGGAGATCCATGAGATCACACCGAGGATCCGGGAGCTCGCGGCGGATATGCTCGAGACGATGTACGACGCGGAGGGCGTCGGCCTCGCGGGACCGCAGGTCGGTATCCTGAAGCGCATCGTCGTGATCGATATCTCGGAGGAACGCGACGATCCGATGATCATGATCAATCCCGTCATCACGGCGAGCGACGGAAGCCAGACCGGCTGGGAAGGCTGCCTGAGCGTGCCCGGCAAGAGCGGTCAGGTTACGCGTCCCGAGCGCGTGAGCGCGACATTTACCGATCTTGAGGGCAACGAGTGCGAGATCGAGGCGGAGGGCTTTTTGGCCCGCGCGGTCTGCCACGAGCTGGACCACCTCGACGGACATCTCTACACGGAAAAGGTGGAGGGACGGCTGTACGACAACTCGGAGCTGCAGCAGGAGTCCGCGGAGGACGACGAGGCAGCGGAGGAGAGCGGCAGCGCACCCGATCAGAAGTTAAAGAAATAGAGGATCGCATATGAGAATTGTTTACATGGGTACGCCGGAGATCGCGGCGACGATTTTGGAGAGGCTGTTGGAGGAACCGTATGAGGTCGTCCTCGTTGTGACGCAGCCCGACAGGCCGAAGGGACGGGGGAATACCCTCACCTGCTCGCCGGTCAAGGAGCTTGCCGTGAGCCGCGGAATCCCCGTGTTCACGCCGGAGAAGCTTCGTCTCCCGGAAAATGTTGAGGTCGTGCGTGAGGCGGAACCCGATATGATCGTTGTGGCGGCATTCGGGCAGATACTTCCGAAGAGCGTGCTGGATATTCCCCGCTACGGCTGCATCAACGTACATGCATCGCTCCTGCCGAAGTACCGCGGGGCGGCGCCGATCCAGTGGAGTATCCTCGACGGGGAGAGCGAGACCGGCATCACCATCATGTACATGAACGAGGGACTGGACACGGGCGATATACTGCTGCAGAAGGTCGTTCCGATAGACGCGGAGGAGACCGGCGGGTCCCTTCACGACAAGCTTGCGGAGACAGGCGCGGAGGCGCTTGCTGAGGCGATCCCCGGGATCATCGACGGTACGCTTGAGCCGGTTCCGCAGGGCGAGATGACGACGCCCTACGCGAAGCAGCTGACCAAGGAGATGGGCAGGCTTGATTTTTCGTGGGACGCGGAGAAGCTGGAGCGCTACGTGCGCGGCTTGAACCCCTGGCCGGGGACATACACCTTCCGCGACGGACAGATGCTGAAGATCTGGGCAGCAGAGGTGTGTGACGGATTGTACGAGGCAATGCCCGGAACCGTAGTTGCAGTGGATAAGAACAGCTTCTCCGTACAGACGGGCAGCGGTGTCCTCCGGGTGACGGAGGTCCAGCCGCAGGGCAAGCGCCGCATGAGCGCGGAGGAGTACCTTCGCGGATACCGTCTGGAACAGGGACTTGTTCTGGGATGATATTGTTCAAATGATTATGTTACGGGTTTCCGGAAGTGGAAACCGTCAGCGGAGAGGACATGAACGCACGGGAATTGGTATGGGAAATGCTCACCGAGGTCAACGAGCGCGGCGCGCTGAGCCATGAGGCCTTCGCCGCGGCGATGGCGAAGCACGGGCCTGAGGGAGCCGAGCGGGCGCTGGCTGCGCAGCTGTTCAACGGAACGCTGGAGCGGCAGCTGACGATCGACACCGTTTTAGAGAGACAGACCGGGCGGGCGATCACCGGGATCAAACCGAAGATCCGCAACCTGCTGCGCATGTCCGTGTACCAGATGCTGTTCCTGCAGCGGGTGCCGGCGGCAGTCGCCTGCAACGAGGCCGTGTCGCTGGCGAAGAAGCGGGGGCTTGCAGGCCTTGCGGGGTTCGTGAACGGCACGCTGCGCGGGCTTGACCGGGCAGTCACCGGCAGCGGCGGACAGCAGGAGTACCTGCGCGCGCTGGCGGAGTCCATGGAAGGGACGCGTCGACTGAGCTTTCTGTATTCCGTGCCGGAATGGATCCTCGAACAGTGGAGGAAGGATTTTCCGAAGGCCGATATTGAGGCGATATTGCAGGCAGCCCTCACGGAAAATGCGGTCAACATCCGCCTTAACCGCAGCCGCGGCTCCATGGAGGAGCTGATCGCGGCGCTTGAGAAGGAAGGTGTACAGCCTTCGCCGGGCGTACTTGACAACTGCCTGTGTCTGAAGGGCATCGGAAACCCGGCAGCGCTTTCGGCGTACCGGGACGGAAGGTTCAGCATACAGGATACGAGCGCGGTCCTTGCAGGTAATCTGCTTCCGCTTGCACCGGGCATGAAGGTTTTGGATCTGTGCGCGGCGCCGGGCGGCAAGACCGTGCATGCCGCGGATGAGCTGGCGGCCCTTGCGGCCGGGACGGCCGGAGAACAGGGGGATGAGCCGGCGTCGCAGGCGGCGGGTGATGCAGAAGGACAGGCATATGAAGTGCAGGCGCGCGACGTAAGCGTCGGAAAGCTTCATCTGATCCGGGAGCAGGTGTCGCGGGTGAAGCTGTCGGGTGTTCACTGCGAGGCGGCGGACGCGTCCGTATATGACCACTCTCTTGAGGGTTGGGCGGACATTGTGATCGCCGATGTGCCCTGCAGCGGGCTCGGCGTGATTGGCAGAAAACCGGACATCAAATATAAGACAAAACCGGAGGATATCACGGCGCTTGCAGAGATACAGAGAAGCATCGCAACGCAGGCGGTGCGCTATGTGAAGCCCGGCGGGTATCTTTCCTACTCCACATGCACGGTTGCACGTGCGGAAAATGAGGACATGGCCGCATACATCGCGAGCCTCGGCATGACGCCGGTGAACCTCGCGGAGCAGCTGCCGCAGAGCATGCGCGAGGCGTGTGAACGCCAGGGCGGCATCGGCGGAGCAGGAGTGCAGATTTTTCCGGAACAGGGAAAATGGGACGGCTTTTACATCGCGGGGTTCCGCAAGGCGGATAACCCGGAGGGATAGGACACGGGAGAGCGTATGGATATCATGAGCATGTCAATCGAACAGCTCGGGCAGCGGCTGACCGAAATGGGACAGCCGAAGTACCGCGCGAAGCAGCTGTACGCATGGATGCACGTGCGTCTGGCGGCTTCATACGGCGAGATGACCGACCAGCCGAAGGCTCTCCGGGAGCGGCTTGAGGAGGAGCTTCCGCTCACGGTGCCGCAGAAGGTTGTCATGCTCGAATCCGGGACGGACGGCACGAGAAAGTACCTGTTCCGGCTTGCGGACGGCAATGTGATCGAGAGCGTGTGGATGAAGTATCACCACGGAAACTCGGTGTGCATTTCCTCCCAGGTGGGCTGCAGGATGGGCTGCTCCTTCTGCGCCTCAACGATCGGCGGACTGGTGCGGAGCCTGGAACCGTCCGAGATGCTCGGACAGATATACGCCATCACGCGGGACACGGGAGAGCGTGTGGACAACGTCGTCGTGATGGGGACCGGAGAGCCGCTCGACAACTACGACAATGTGCTCATTTTCCTGAGAATGCTGACTGATGAGAACGGTCTTCATATCAGTCAGCGAAATGTCACGATATCGACCTGCGGGCTCGTGCCGAACCTGCGGAGAC
>CADBLW010000068.1 GCA_902795625.1 uncultured Lachnospiraceae bacterium
ATGCCGTACCCGAGCGAGGATACCATGAACGGAACACTGATCTGCGAGTTTCTCTGGGCAAGCTCAAGCGTACAGCCCTTCAGATCCAGATACGGCTGCTGATACTGGCCCATACCGTAGATCTTCTCGCCGTCATTGCTCTCAAAGAGCACCTTGAGCTTATACTCGCTGCCGCCCATGACGCCCTTCCACTCGCGGTTCACGACCTTCAGGCAGCGGCTCTCCCGGGAGAGCGTACCGCCGTAGCTGCGATAATATTCGCGTAAAATGAGCGCATCGTCCCGATAGAAGGACAACACCCCCGCAAAATTCACCGTCGCCTTCACACGCCCGTTCACGATCTCGGCGCAGGGATTTCCGTCCTCCGCCCTGCCGATCGTCACGACCGCTGCCGACGCCGGGATCTTCTCCGTCAGGGCCCAGTCATAATCCGTAAGCTCAGTCTGCATCGTCGCGCGCACGCGCAGCGAATCCGCGCCCCACGCCTCGATCCGCAGCGTCTCGCCCTGACGCTTGGCGATCAAAGCACCGTTTTCCTCGTAAAATATCATCTCTTTTTCCTCCTCCTGAAAAACCCGTACTGCCGGGTGGCGGTACTTCCTGTCCACATAAAAGCATAAACGGCGAGAAATCGCAATGGACAATTCTCGCCGTTTTCCGTAGATTCCTTTTTTTCTGTCAGTCGTGCTGTTCCGATGTGCGGTTCCGCCGTGCTATTCCCAGCTCATGATGCTCAGCATGTTGAGCGTGTCGCGCAGTTCCTTCAGCACGGGGGCCGGACAATCCTCGTTGTATTTTCCGCGGATCTCCGCAACGACATAATCGCCGCGGTAATTCCGCTCGAACTGGATCGTATAGTCATCGTCCGCAAAATGCCAGTGGAAGATTGCCGCATGGTCCTCCCGGACAATCCCTCTTCTCGTGAACACGCAGTTGTGCTGGTTCTGCCCTTCCTCCAGCAGTCTCCGCGCGTCGCGGATGCGCTCAAACTCCTGCGGGTACAGCGTGCAAAGGCCCTCTTCCAGCCGGTCGAACCGCGACGGAACGGTCACAAGCGGCGTGTTGAGCTCATCCTCCAGGGTTCTCGCTTCCATCCGCTGAACCATCTCATCGTGCGCCCGCTCAAGCCCGCCTTCGCTGTACCGCAGACCGATGGGCACATTGCACTCAAGACACATGTGCGCGTAGTCCCTCGCCGTATCAACGACTTCGCGGCACCAGCTAAACCCGTCATCCAGCTTTACCTGATAGTATGCGGCTACGATGTCCTCCGTCTTCACACCCTCGAAAATCCCGTTCAGCGAAAACGCCTTTCTGACCACTTCCTCCGGCAGCGCTTTCAGGTATTTCCAGTCGATCGGGCGGATGACCGGCGCAAGTCTGGCGATCACGTAGGCCGTGTTCAGGTCGAGTGCGTCCAGATTGATCCCGAGCTTGTCCGCTGTCGGCAGCAGCGACCGGATAAACTCCCCGGGCGTATGAAACTGACCGAGTTCCTTATACATCATCGGCGGGAGAAAGAAGCCGAATTTTCCGATCGTGCGCCCGATATCCTTGAGGATGCCGTACCCGCTCTTCTCTCCCCGGACAAGGAAGAATTCCTCGGAAAATCTGCGGAACATGGGATCGAGGGCAAGGTTCTTGTTCATCCAGTAGTACATTCCCTCGATCTTCTGACCTTTGCGGCCGCCCCGATGATTCAGATCGTCCCAGTATCCGAAGAAATCCCCCGGCTCGTCCTCGTAAAGATACGCTGCCCCTTGGTCTTTGAGAATGAGCTTCGCAGCGATCTGCTTTCCCCGGGATTTATGATATTGGACTCCCTTGATCTCATAAAAGGTAAGGTGCCAGCCGTATTTGCCTTCGTAATAGCAGGCACACTGCGGAATACTGCTCTCCGAGATATCGCCTCTTGCACGTTTCGGATACGCCTGCGTCAGGTCGGCGATCCATTTTCCGCCGCCCGCTTCAAGCCCCGCGGCAAGCGCGTCCCGCATGCTCCGCACTCTGTCCGCGTCGGGGAACGTGTAATAATAGTACGTCTTCCCCGCACTGTTCGACGTCTCCTCCTTCTCCGGTTTCGTCTTCTCATCGAGCACCAGCGAATGCTTCGGAGGACCGTAGACTTTTTCCAACAGTTGTTTGATCTCTTCTCTGTACATGATCTTCTTCCTCAAAAACTCTCTCACTAACGCAACACTCATCACTCCGCCTCCGAGAAAGAGAACGAAGCGATCACATCCTCAAACATGCTTTCCAGGACCGGCTGATACTCGTGGTCGACATACATCGCCTCTTCATACACACTGACATAGTCCCGGGATCCTTCCACCCGCACCGTCAACAGCGCCGTGTTCTTTCCGTCGGAAAATGAATGCGCCGTCAGCAGGTTGCACCGGCCGTAACGGTCCGCAAAGATTGTATCAACGTACCCCGTGAGTATCCCGAAGCAGCCGTCCTTCGCAAAATACGTATCGACGCAGATCGCGTATACGCGCGTCCACCAATACGGATCGTCCTGCTGCTCCAGATACTCCTTCATGTTGTTAATCGCATAGTCGCTCAGATCCTCCGCGACGCCCCGGTGCCGGAACACCCGGAAGGTTATATGGCAGCCGTCGTGAACCCACGTCAACACAGGCGGCTCGCCCTCGGGCACGGTAACGTAGTACCTGGTGATATCCCAGGAAAACTTCACAATGCCGTCGTCATAGGTCGCAATGCCGGTTTCCCTGTCCACGGAAATATTCCCGGTAGTATCGAACGAGAGCTCCGGCAAAGCCTCGTCCTTCGTCTCCGCGCTGTCCAACGGCGCATACACGAGCAGCACCGTACCGTCTTCCCAGCTGCCGGGCACCGCAGCCGTAGTCTCCGCCGCGTCCTGTGCAGGCGCTGCGCTGACAGACTCAGCCGCAGTGTTCTGTGCAGGCGCTGCGCCGACGGTCTCTGCCGCTGCCCCCTGTCCTGCCGCATTCGCCGCGGCATCTCCCTGCCTGCGTACCGCGTTGTCGATCACCGCTGCGGTATTCGAAGCCGTGCGGGCATCGTTGGCCGACCTCCGCGCGCACGCTGCGCACACCGTCACGGCCAGCAGCACCGCGACCGCCGCGATCATCCTCTTGATCCTGAAATTCTTCATACTGTCTCCTCTCCTTTCCTCAAAAACAACTTAATTCCTCTGCGCATTCGTGCGATCCCGCCGGAGGCACCTAAAAACGCTCACGCATTTCAAAATCGCTTGGCGCGAGCGCCAAGCGCCGCCGAATGCGCGCCCGCAAAGCGGGCATTTTCCTCTGCGCATTCGTGCGATCCCTGCCGGAGGCGCCTAAAAACGAACCTCGTTTTTAGGTGCAAAAAACCGTGGAAAATATCAATGGACATTTTCCACGGTTTTGATTCAATTGTATTCGATTGTTACGACATTCCCGTCCGACGTATCGGCCCGGGATTATTTGCCGCGGACCACGCCGAATACTTTCTTAATGCTGAGCTTCTCACCGCTGTAGAGCACGAGACCGCGGTAAATCTTGCCCGCGAGCCATACCATAAGCAACGTACACGCAAACATCTCCGCCACCACGATCAGACCGGTGACTATGGATATCCTGCCGACCAGGATCTCTGCGGTCGCCGTAAACGGCGCCGTGAAGGGAATGAACCGGCACACGGTAAGCACTGTCTCGTTCTGGCTCAGCGCTGCGAAGTAACCAACCATCCAGAAGATCATGGCAGGGAAGGTGATCACCGCATTGGCCGAACCGATCTCCTCGGGCTTCGTCACGACACTGCCGCCGATACCGGCGATAGCGTAGAACAGAAGCAGGCCGAGGAACAGAATGACAAGCGAAAGAATGATCGGAACAATCGTCAATGCCGAACCGCCGGTCACCGCACGAACAGCCTCAAAGAACTGCGAAATGCGGTCCGTGTAATTCGGATTGATGGATTTTGCAACAATCCCGCCGACAAGGTAACCGCCGATACCGCTGCCGACCCAGATCAGCACCTGCGCTACCGACATCACAAATCCGGCGAGGATCTTGCCGAAGATCAACGCGTCCGGAGAGACAAAGGAGAGCATCATCTCCATGAGCTTGCTCGTCTTCTCCGCCGCAACACTTCTCGCGATATCCTGGCCGTAAATCAGCACCATGAAATACACGAGCATACCTGAGATCATCGGAAGGAAATACTTGATCATCTGCGCAGCCAGGCTGGTATCCTCGCCCACGACGATGGTACCGTTTGTTGTAGGCATGCGCACGAAAAATGCAAGTTCCGGATTGACATTGCGCTCAACATACTCCTTCAGAAGAGGGATCATCGCCTCACCGGCGCTTGTCACCTCATGCTCCGCCCAGGAGCATCCCTTCGGGCGCACCATATAGAGGCCGTAGCCGTCATCGGTCCTCCGGAGTACCGCGAAAAATGTATCGATATCGCCGTCGGCAGACGCATTTTCCACTGCCTTTACTTCATCCGCGATCACGGCTTTATCCTTCCACTCCACCGTGATCGTCTTGCTGTCCGTCGCCTCGCGGATTGCATCCGCAAGCAGCGCGGTCGTAAGTACGGAGCCGTCCTCGCACACAATGTCGGCTTCGTTGCAAACAATAAGGTTACCGACCTTCGTCGGCTCCTGCTTATCCTCCTTCTCGCTCGACGCGCTGATTGCCATGATGGCAAAGATACCGCCGAAGATGAACAGCGCGATCAGGATCGTGGAGATCGCGAAGCCCTTCTTCTTCAACATCTGCGAGCAGGAGAAGCCGAATACCGTCTTGGTCTGTCTGTAAAAGGAGCCACCCATTACTTCGTACCTCCTTTATTTTTCTTGTTTCTCGCCATCGCGATGACATCCTTCGCCTTCAGGTTGGTGCCCATGTTGGTGATCAGACCTTCATAGACGCCTGCCGCGAAGCGGAGCGTAAGGAAGTCAAGCACGATCAGAAGCGCGATCGCGATCAGCGCGTAGGACACCGGCACGACACCGATGATCCGCGCGCCCGGCGTCGTCATCGGCGACGTCAGCGGGAACACCTCGCAGAATCTTACAAATCCGCTGGTGGACGACTTCTGCATCGAAATGATCGCGAAGATCGCCATATACATGCCGATCATTGCAGTGAACGTAAAATACTTAAGCGTATCCTGCAGCTCTTCCATCTTGCTGACCATCGCGCCGCAAAGGCCGGCAAGGACCGCGTAAAATACAAGGCCCAAAGCGACAAGCGCGATGATGATCAAGGCGTTGCCGATCGTCAGGTTCGACAGAACACCCTTCGGGATAATGGAAGAGAGGTACGATGTCTTCGTACCGAAAGCAACCGCCGTCAGCTTGTTCGAGAGCGCGAGCGCCGCGAACAGCACGACATACTGTCCGAGCGTTGCCACAAGCATGGCAAGGATCTTGCCGCAGAGCAGCGCCATCGGGCGCACCGAGGTGAGCAGAAGCTCCACAACGCGGCTGGATTTGTCCGTGACGACCGCAGTAGCAACCTGGGTCGCGGACATGATGCACAGCATTGCCACAATAAACATGATCGCGTACGCGACACCGAACTGCGTGCTGCCGATACCGGTGTCCACAGCCGCGGAGATCGTTCCGTCCTCCCCGAGGTAGTTCATCTCCACGGTATAGTTGTACGCAAGAAGATCAAGTTCCTCCTCGGAGAGTCCGCTGATCTTGATCTTGTAATCGTCCAGGTTTTCGCAGATGCGCTCAAGGAGCTCCCTGCACTCGTCATCCTTCACTTCGCTTCCGGCGACGCGCACGATCTCAACTACGATCCCGCGCTCATCGTCCATATATGCGTGAAGAATGGCATCCTTGCAGTCCGAGCCCTTGTCCTCCAGCTCCTTGCTGATCTTCTCGTATTTTTCCCTGTCCGCCTTATTGATGGCTTCGGAGATCTCCTCGATGGACATGGATTCCGTGTTCTCGGGAAGATTCGACCCCAGGTCTTCGAACTTGACATTGGAAAATGCATCCATCCCCGTCAGGTCCGTAATATCCGTTCCCTTGGCGAGGAACGAAAGCCCATTACAGATGTATACCGTCTCGATATTGCTGGACTTAACTTTTTTCTTCTCGCCGCTGCCGCCGTTGATCAACTGCAGCACCGGGGAAACCAGCAGCGCAAGTACCAGCATGATGACTGCCGACACAATGTACGCCTTGCTCTTGACGGTCTGAATGAGCGTGAAGCGGAATACCGAACCGGTTCCGCGAAGTTCACTACTCTTCATTGCCTGCACCTACCTTTTCCACAAAGATTTCGTGCAGCGAAGGCTCGCGCAGGTCGAAGCGGATCACCGTGATCCTGTTCGCGAGAAGCGTGTTGAGGAAGGCCATCGCCTGCTCCTCACCCGTCACGCGAAGCTGCGTCTCCGCAGGAGTCTCCTCGATGATCGTGAGTCCTGCCGCCTCGATAAACTGATCGATGGGCTGCTCACATTTTACGTAAAGGTTCACGCGGCCGTAGCTCTTCTTGATCTCGTTCAGGTTGCCCTGGAGCACCACATTGCCGCGGTTCATGATGATGATATCGGAGCAGAACTCCTCGATGGTCGGCATCTGGTGGCTCGACATGATGACATACTTGTCCTTCGAGATCTCGTCGCGGATAACCTCCTTGAACAGGTCGGTGTTGACCGGGTCAAGACCGCTCATGGGCTCGTCGAGGATGACAAACTCCGGATCCGAGAGAAGCGCCGCCATCAGCTGCACCTTCTGCTGGTTACCCTTGGAAAGCTGCTCCGCGCGCATGCTCTTCACCGGTCTGCCCTTCGCATTTTTCGGAGGGAAAATATACTCGTCAAGCTGCAGGCGTCCGGACCAGTACTTGATCTTCTCCATCGCCTTGCTCCTGCCGACACCCTTCAGCTTCGCAAAATAAAGCAGCTGATCCAGAAGCGTATACTTCGGATACAGACCTCTCTCCTCCGCGAGATAGCCGATGTTCATCTTCTCCGGCTGCATCTCCGCGCCGTTCCAGAGAACCTCACCGGAATCCCTCTTGAGCATTCCGAGGATCATGCGGATCGACGTCGTCTTGCCGGCGCCGTTCGTACCCAGGAGCGCATACACGCCCGGGCCGTCCATCTTGAAGCTGAGGCCGTTCACAACGGTCTTCTCTCCGTAGGACTTTACCAGATTACGTACTTCAAAAGACATTTTTCCAAACCTCCCGTTTTGAAGTATCGCTGCCGAGACAGCGGTCTTCGAGGTGCTTCCAAACCCCCTTGCACTGCGTTTCCTCTTCGTCCGCGCGCAACGCACCGTCAACCGTTTTTCGACAATCGCCTTCATTATTCACAACAAGCAGAATTATACCACGTGTAAATTCCATTTACAACAGAAAACGAACCGATTTAACTTTTTCTTTACTTTTTCACAGTTTTTTCACGATTTCAAAGCGCCCTGCGGCGTCCCCCCCGCGCACCCGCATTGTTTTTCATCGGAAAATGCGGGTTTCCCGGCTGTTTCGGGGCTCATTTTCCGCGTTTTCCTTATATGATATTACAACTGCCTATCGGAAAAAGCATGGCGATTCCGTCCTGTTGATGGTATACTGATTTCAATGAGCCCCCCCGGCTGCCGGAGAGGGACCCCATGTACTGCAGACATTATCCGGGGTGCTCCCGGAATACTTTAACCCGTTACGGAGGATACCATGATACAGGACCTGAGAAACCGGATCAACCGCGTGTTCGTCGGCAAGGAGGATGTCGTCGACAACGTTCTGACCTGCCTGCTGGCGGGCGGCCACGTGCTGCTGGAGGATGTGCCCGGCATCGGCAAGACCACCCTCGCCAAGACTCTTGCGCAGGCCGTGCAATGTCGGTTCGGACGCATTCAGTTTACGCCGGACACGCTCCCCTCGGACGTGACCGGTCTGTACGTATACAATCAGAAAACCTCGGAGTTTGACTACCGCGAGGGCCCCGTTATGAACCAGGTGCTTCTCGCCGATGAGATCAACCGCACCTCACCGAAGACGCAGGCAAGCCTTCTCGAGGCCATGGCGGAGAGCCAGGTCACCGTGGACGGCATCCGTCACCCGCTGCCGGAGCTGTTCTTCGTGATCGCTACACAAAATCCCATCGAGTACCTCGGCACCTACCCGCTGCCCGAGGCGCAGCTCGACCGCTTTATGATGCGGCTTTCCGTCGGCTATCCGTCCGCAGAGGCCGAGCTGACCATGGCCCGCAACTTCCTTGACCGAAACAGCGGCAGAGATCAGGCAGCTCCCGAGGATGCGACCGGCGTCTGCGATGCCGCAGAGGTGATCCGCATGCGCAAGGAAGCCGCTGCCGTCCATGTCAGCGACGGCGTTCTCGGCTATATCCGTGAGATCATCGAGCTGACCCGCCAGGACAAACAGCTCTCGCTGGGCGCAAGCCCCCGCGCGCTGCTCGCTCTGGTCAGTGCCTCGCAGGCCCGCGCCTACTTAAAGGGCAAGGACTTCGTGCGTCCTGACGACGTCCGCGCGGTCGCCGTCAACGTGCTTCACCACCGCGTCACCCTGAATGAGGAGGCGCGCCTGTCGGGCGCCGACCCCGATACCGTCATCACGACGATCGTGCGCAAGGCACGGCTCCCCAAAGAATAATCCTGATCATCTAAGGACGGAAACGTTATGCTGCGAAACCGCATTTTTGTCGGAATCCTCTGGATCGTGTCGCTGGTGGGCATCACCTTCTACGGCGGCACGATTTCGTATGGGTTTTTCACTGCCGTGACGCTTCTGCCCGTACTGTCCTTACTGTATCTTCTGTGCGTGCGCCTGCGATTTTCCGTCTATCAGAAGCTCGAGGGCAAATCCTTTGTCAGCAACCACGCTATCCCGTACTTTTTCACGCTGCAGGACGAATCCAAGTTCGCGTTTGCCGGCGTGCGCGTGCTCTTCTATTCCGATTTTTCGACGCTGACCGATCTCTCGGACGGCGTTGAATACGAACTTCTCCCGGGCACGGGCATCACCCGCGACACCACGCTTCTGTGCAAGTACCGCGGCAACTACCATGTGGGGATCCGCACCATCGAGATCACGGATTTTCTGCGCCTCTTCCGCATCCGCTATAAAAACCGCGAGCCTTTGGAGGTGTTCATCCGCCCCGACACCATCGTCCTCGACCGTCTGACGGGCATCCGCCTGCCGCGCCTTCTCGCGCGGGAATCGGCGCGCCCCGGAAGCGTTCCTGAGGCCACCGTGCGGGAGTACCAGCCGGGAGATTCCCTCCGCCGCGTCCACTGGAAGGCCTCCGCGAGGGAGAATCGCCTTCTCGTCCGCCGCGACAGCAGCGAAGAACAGCAGCGGGTCTGCATTTTCATGAGCACCTACCGCGAGTCGGAGAAGCCGGCCGATTATCTTCCCACGGAAAATAAGATCCTCGAGATCGCCCTCGCCCTCTCCTCGTTCTTCCTCCGCAGCGGCATCCCCGTCAGCGCGTCCCATCGGACGCAGTCCACGGAAACCGTACTCATGGACGGAAGAAACGCCTTCGATCCGTACTATGAGGTCTGCTCACATCTGATGTTTTCCGCCGCCTATGACGACGTTTTCCTGTTTTCCGATCTCATTCATCGCCCGGATGCCGTACAGGGGCATATCGCCTTCCTCGTGCTCTCCGTATGGAGTGCGAGCGCGGAAAAATTCGCCCGGATCCTGAACGGAAACGGCATCGCGGTCGTTGTGTACCTCGTCACGAAGCACGCCGATGAGGCTGCCCTTCTCGCAAAATCGCTGCCGCGCACGGAGATCATCCCCGTGTCCCCCGACGCAGATCTTAAGGAGGTGCTGTGATGAAACGACCCGCCTCCTTCCTCTACGAACCAATCCTTGCGGTGCCCGCGGCCATCGCGGTACTCTGCGTCATTTACCGGGAAATCGGACTCTCGCGGCCTACCCCCGCTGCCGTTTTGTACATAATCGTCACCTGCCTTGCCTGCGCGTTCTTCCGCGCACTGCACGGGCGTGACCGCCTTCTGCTGCTGGGCGCTGCCGGCATCATCCTGCTGCTCCCCGCGCTCTACGGTCTCCGCGACATCTCCGCGGGATACCACTTCGAGCACCGCTATCTCTGGCTGCTGCCGCTCCTCGGCGTCGGCTGTGACCTGTGCGCCGTGCTTTGCCGACGGTTCCGTGCCGCGCGGTATCTCTCCGCCGCCGGGATCATTGCTCTGCTCGTCGTCTTTCTCGTTCGGAGAATACCCCTGTCGCAGCTGTGCGTCATGCTGTTCCTCGCCGTGCTCCTGCTGCTGCTCGCCGACGAGACGCAGCGCCTGTGGCGCAAGAGCGGGCATACGGACCACGCTTTACATCTCACCTTCATCGCGCCCTTCGTGGCAATCTGGTTCGCACTGACACTCCTCTTCCCCGCGAGCGAAAAGCCGTACGACTGGAACCTGTTCCGCAACCTGCTCATCCGGATGGAGGATTTTGCGATCAGTATTTCCCAGATGCGCGGCCGCTCCGGCCCGGACGACTTCGATTCCTACAAGGCAGGATTTTCCGATCAACAGGCCAGCGTCGGCAACGACATCTCGGAGGACAACAAGAGCCTGCTCCGCATCGAGCGCACCGCCGGCTCTCCGGCAACCTCGGCGTACCTCGCTGGCCAGTACTGCGACACCATGGACGGCCTCACCTGGCGCAGCACCGTCACCGATGACACGAGCGAGTGCGAGTGGGATTACCTGGAGACGCTGTGCGCCTTCAACCGAACGGCCCACAGCACAGATTACCTGCAGTATCTCGAGCTGCGCGTCACCTACCGTGAATTTTCCAGCCGCTATCTGATCACGCCGCAGAAGACGATCCCTGATCCGTCGCTCCGCTCCGTGGAAAGTCTCTACGCGGAAGGAAGAAACCTGCTCTTCAGCACCAAAAAGGGAATGAACGACAGCTTTGTCATCGGCGGCTACCGCATGAACCTGCTCCACGAAGTATTTCTGGATTTCATGGAAAATCCTCAGCCCATCACCGAGGAGAAGTGGAACAGCCTGCCCGAAAGCTACCGCAATCTCGCGGGAAATCTGCCCTACAGCGGCCTCGCCGAGTACCGCAGCCGGATGGCTGAGCTGTACCTGCAGCCGGTGACGCTGTCCGACGCAGCACGAGAGTTCGTCGCGGAGGCAACCGGGGACAGCGACAATCCCTTCGAGCGGCTGATGCTGATCGAACAGGCGCTCTCGGGCTTCACCTACACGACCAAACCGGGACAGATCCCCGACACGGTCACGGACGGCAGCTCCTTCTTAACGTACTTCCTGGAGACGCGCCGCGGCTACTGCACGCATTTTGCGACGGCGATGACGCTGTTTGCCCGGGCGGAGGGCCTGCCCGCGCGCCTTGTGTACGGTTTCCACGTGCCGCTGGCACCGAACGGCTCCACCTATGTGACAAGCGAAACGTCCCACGCCTGGTGTGAGGTTTATTTCGAAAATGTCGGCTGGATCCCCTTCGACGCAACCCCCGGCCACTCGGAAGGCTCATTCTGGTCCGTCTACAGCGAGCGGGATAAGACGCCGTGGGAACCCACGCCGCAGCCGTCCCCCGTACCGACGAAACCCGTCAAAGAGCCCGAGATCAAAGAAGCACCCACCAGGACCTCCGGACTGCGGATCCTACTGTTTGCCCTGTTGGGCGTTGTCGCGCTCATCCTGTTTGCAATCCCGGTCCTCCTGATCGACCGGCTCCTGGTCAACCGACGCTTCCGCCGCATGACCACTGCGGAGCAGATTACCGTGCTCTACCGCAGAAACCAGCGGCTCCTCACCTATCTTGAGTTGCCCTGCGGCGAGGACGAGACCCTGACGGAATACCGCGAACGGCTCCGGCCGTTGCTGCCGGACGACGCCGTACAATGGCTTTCCTCTTACGAGACCTACCTCTACGGCAGAACCGCCGCCCCGGAGAAAACCGTGGCCGCAATGCAGCAGGGCAATGACGCGCTGACCGAGACCTTCAAGGAGATGAGTCCCCGAAGGTACCGGTTCTACCGCATGATCAACCGGCTATTATAATTATTTGTTTCCAACAGTATAATTTCCATCGCATGATCAACCTCTTGCTTTAACTGCCAGTTTCCAAAAAGGATCAATCCTAATGCCTGGTACCCACAGAATAGGCCATATAAAAACCGGGAAGGAACATTGACCGTTCCTTCCCGGTAATTCTTTGTTCAAACCCTTTCGGCATGACCGCTTACGGGTTCCATTTGTCACCGAAGTAAGACTTCATCTGGTCATCCGACAACTTGAAATAAGTCTTGATGTCCCGGAGCACGTTCTTGTCGCGCTTGCCGTCCTTCACATAGTCGTAAAGCTTCTGCATCTGAGTGTTCCAGCCGCTTACGGAACGCTTCCAGCGAGCGCGGTCGTCCGGGATCTCGGACTCGATCAGACCCTTCCAGTAGTCGAGCTCCTTCGTGATGTACTCCTCGTTGAGGATCGTGTCCATCAGGTATGCGTAACGCTTCAGGAACGCGTCCTTGCCGCGCGGGCTCTGGATGATCTTGCGGAACATCACGACAGTGTTTCTGTTCTTCACGCCGGAGCTCTCGAGCTGCCATGTCAGCGGATCATCCTTCTCGTGGTAGAAGCCCCAGTCGAGGTCGAAGAACATCCAACGCCACTTGTTGTCGCCTTCCGTCGACCGGAAATACCGTATGTTATCGGGGTCCTTGTCGCCCATGTACGACCGGCAGATATACCAATCCATCAGGCTGTCGAGGTCGATGCGGCTCGCGACGTAGTCGTAGTTTTCATCCACGGAAAGATCGTGGGATTTTACGAAGGAGACGAGCTCGTCGTAGTCATCCTTCGAGCCTTCCTCCACCATCTCCACGTAGCCCTGAAGAAGATCTACCGAATCCTTGGATACATCATAGTGCGTCGCCACATAATCCGCACTGAAGCGCTCGCGGATAAAGTAGATGCCCCAGTATTCTCCGGCGAGGTACAGCACGACCGGCTTGCTTGCCTGCGCACAGAGCGCCGTGTTGCCGATGGTCATATGCGTCATAAACTCGTCGCGGATGATGGCAAATTCCCAGTCCTCGGCGCCGCCCTTGAGGCGGAGCGAGTTGAACGATTCGATATCGAGATCGTCGAACACCTTGTATTTGAGCTTGCCCACGCCGTATGCGGAGCGGAAGAATACGTTGAAATTGCGCTTGTCCGCATCACGGCTTCCGCCGTTGTTTCCGGAGAGAGTGATTCCGCACGGTACGGAAAATTTTTCCTCTCCGTTCTCGATCAGCGTCATCATGACTTCCGCCTCGATGCCGCTGCCTTTCTTGTTGAGCGCGACCACGCCCTTCGGTCCGAGGGTCGTCTCATACGGGCCGCTCAGAACCAGGATCGGAAGCGAGTGCTCCTTGTTGATCACGTACGTGTAGGCAGCCTCCTCACTCTCGCGTCCGTCCTTCACCGCCATCGTGCGGATGGTCATGATGTCGGTCACGGTGATTTCGTTGTTATAAACCTTCGAGGATGTCGTCGGCTTGCTTCCGTCAATCGTATAGTAGATGGTTCCCTCGCCGAACAACGACACCTGCAATGCTTCGGTATATACTCCGGAGAGGTAGTTCGCCGACGGGATCGATGTCCTTGCGGCGTAACCCTCACCGTTCTCCCTGCCGGGAGCCGGATTGTCAAAATACATCCACTCCCCGTCCTTGCGTCCGTAGCTCGAATCCGCCGGCAGATCCCCCGGGATCTTGATCCGGTCACAGAAACCGTCCTTGTTGGAGAGGTAGACCTTCTCTCCGTCGGAACTGATCTTGAACGGTGCCTGATTTCCCTCGCCGACACCGTTGCAGTAGATGAGATATCTCTCTCCGGCGCCGAGAAGAACATCCGGCAGCTGGTACTTCTGCGGGTTATCCTTGTTGTCGCTGATCCAGTATTCGCTCAGGTTGATCGGCGAGGAGGAGGTGTTCAACAGCTCGACCCAGTCGTAAAACTGTCCGTCCAGTTCCGCGTACTTGCTGTTCGAGGACATTGCCTCGTCAAATTCCAGTCCCGTGAGCGGCATCGTCTTCCAGTCGATCGTGTCCTCGCCGTTCGGATCGACCTCACCGGGTGTAATCTCCGCGCCCGTGGGCGTCGGGTTCCCGTCCTGCGGTCCCGCCGAGTTCGTCGGCGTCAGCTTCGTATCGGTTCCGTTGCCACCCTTCGGCCACAGAAAATACACGACACCCGTCACGCACAGCGCGAAGACCAGCGCCATGATAAGCATCCGGTTGCGCTGCTGACGCTTCTTTTTCTTACTGATCCGCTTTTTGGCCGCCTGCGTTCCCTGAGACGTTCCCGAAGTTCCCCTCGTTGTTCCCCGGGAAGTTCTCTGCGTTGTTCTTTGGGAAGTTCTCTGCGTTGTTCCCTGCGAGGTTCTCTGCGAAGTCCTCTGCGGAGGTCTCTGCTGATCCTGACTCATGCTTCCTCATACTCCTTCCGTCTGCCCTTTGTATCACGCGCCGTGTGCCCCGTGTCCGGGTCATCCGCGCTTTCCGAGTTCATCGGAATCCAACAATATCGTAAACGGTCCGTCATTTAACAGACGCACCTTCATGTCCGCGCCGAAGCTTCCGGTCTGTACGGACAATCCGTGATCATTTTTCAATTTAGCCACTGCGTACTCATACAGCCGCTCCGCCGCGTCCGGGCTGCCCGCCCGCACGAAGGACGGCCGGTTTCCGTGGCGGCAGTCCGCGTACAGCGTGAACTGCGAGACCGCCAGCACCTCCCCGCCCACATCGGCGAGGGAGAGGTTGGTCTTCCCCTCCGCATCCTCAAAAATGCGAAGCCCGGAAAGCTTTTTCACCATCGCGTCGGCGATCGCCTCCGTATCCGTGTCGCACACTCCCATGAACACGAGAAATCCGCGGCCGATCTGCCCGATCACTTCACCTTCAACCGTAACTGATGCCTCAGTCACCCTCTGCACTAAAAAACGCATGCTTTATTCCTCGCGGAACACAAGCGTCCCGCCCTCCATACTGTCTATGATCGCCAGCGACTCGAGCTGCACACCCATTTTCCGAATGCTCTTGCCGCCGTCCTGGAACCCCTTCTCAATTGCGATGCCGCAGCCCACAAGCGTCGCTCCGGCCTGCTTCACAAGATCCATCAGTCCGAGCAGGGCACAGCCGTTCGCCAGAAAATCATCCAGGATCAGCACACGGTCCTCAGGCTTCAGGAAACGCTTCGAGACGACAACGTCGTACACCTTCCCCTTCGTGAAGGATGTGATCTTCGTCGAATACACCTCGGCGTCCATGTTGCTCCCGGCCGTCTTCTTGGCAAATACGGCGCGACAGCCGAACTCCTCCGCCGCGATGCACGCAAGGCCGATCCCCGACGCTTCGATCGTGAGGATCTTGGTCACCTCAGCGCCCGCGAACCTGCGCTTCCACTCGCGCGCCATCTCGCGGAACAGACTGACGTCCATCTGATGATTTAAAAAGCTGTCCACCTTGAGGATATCGCCGTTCCGAACCACGCCCTCGCTGCAGATCCGCTCTTCCAACAGTTTCATGCTCCGCTCCTTCCCATGCCGCGAACCACTTCATTTTCCGTCGCGGCACACACTCTCCATTCTTATAATAATACACAAAAGCCCGTCTAAAAACAAGCGGCAAATGCCGTGGGGGTGCATTTTCCGACGATTCTCGCGTATTGACTTCCTCTTTCCTCTGTGCTACAATCGTGACGCTTATACCGCCGCGAAGAAAGCGGCAGAACACCGGCACACAAAGACGGATCGTTCGCGGTCCGATCGCGTTCGCAAACTCCCGCCGGAGCGCTGCCCCTGACTTCCAGGCCGGATCGTATACCCTGCTTCTGAAAGGACGGATTTCCGCGGATCTCCAACCTGAAAGACAGTGTTCTTTTATTGATCTTACCGGCTCATACAGCCAATAGAAAGGATGGTAATACCATGAAGAGATTTCTCTCTCTGCTTCTGTGCCTGGCGCTCATCGCCGCGCTCGCAGGCTGCGGAAGCAACAACAACTCCTCCGACGCCGCTACGCCGACGCCGGCCAATTCCAATTCGGAAAATGCAACCCCTACGCCGGGAAGCGACAATCCCTCCGACCCTACCGCAACTCCCACGGACGCTCCGAAGGAGCGCGCCCGTGTCAGCGTCGCGGTCCTCAAGGGACCTACTGCCATCGGCATGCTGAAGCTTATGTCAGACGATGAGGCCGAAACCTCGACGAACGACTACGACTTCACCGTAGCCGGCACGGCAGACAGCATCGTGGCTTCCGTGATCAAGGGTGAGATCCCGATCGCGGCCGTTCCCTGCAACCTCGCCGCAACCCTCTGGAACAAGAGCAACGGCGGCGTCACGGTTCTTGCCGTCAACACTCTCGGCGTTCTTTACATTCTTGAGACCGGCTACTCTGTAGAGAGCGTCGCTGATCTCAAGGGCAAGACGATCTACGCCACCGGCGCAGGCACGACGCCCGAGTATACGCTCCGCTACCTTCTTAAGAGCAACGGTATCGATCCGGACAAGGACGTGAACATCGTGTTCCTCTCCGAGGCAAGTGAGGTCGCCGCTAAGATGGCCGCCACCGAGGAGGAAACCATCGCAATGCTTCCGATGCCCTTCGTGTTCACCGTTATGAGCCAGAACGAGTTAGCCCGCATTGCTCTCGACATCACAAAGGAATGGGAGAAGACCAACGACTCAACCGTAGTGACCGGTGTCATTGCCGTGAACAGCAAATACCTGAGCGAAAACAAAGAGACAGTTGACGCATTTCTCGATGAATACGCGCTCAGCACGGCTTACGCCACGGAACATATGTGGGAGACCGGAGATCTTGCGGAGCACTTCGACATCTTCAAGGCAGAAGTTGCCAGAAAGGCGATCCCCTTCTGCAACATCGTCTGCAAGACCGATGCGGAGATGAAGGCCGCCGTTTCCGCGTACCTTCAGATCCTCTATGACAGCAATCCGGATTCCGTCGGCGGCAAGCTTCCTGACGACAGCTTCTATTACAGCCGCTGACAAAAGAACGGTCAACCCTATACGTAAAATACCGGCCTCGTCGATGGTGCGACGGGGCCGGTTTTATTTTCCTCTTGACGAAATGTTCTATTGGGTGTATAACATAATTGTTAGGTAATTGTGGTTTACCAACAGAGTGCAGTAAGAATGGAGGAGTGATTATTATGTATGACAATGATCTGTTTAACCAGTTTTCCGAAGCGTTTCATGATATGCTCGACAATTTGGACAAGGGCCTGCGCGACGGTGTCGGCGAACTGAAGGACATGAAGAAAAATGTGGAGCGCAACGGTCTGTTCGGCGAGAAGAAAGAGAAGCCCAAGACTAACTACCGCGTTCCTTTTGCGAATCTTACGAAAAATCTTTCCGTTCCGAGTATTGACAATCCGTTCAAAAAGCGCAAGATCGCTGCCGATGTGATCCGCTGCGACGGCGTGCTCACCATCCGCGCCGAGCTTCCGGGCTATGAGAAGTCCAAGATCCATGTGGATTACCGCGAGGGCGTGATCATCATCCGCGCCGAGCGTGAGTTCATCGACGTTGAGCCCGGCGAGCAGACGGAGGGCGTGCGCAGCTACAAGCGCGACAGCGACCGCTACTACGGCAAGATCGAGCGCGAGTTCAAGGTCGGCAAGATCGATGTCTCGACGGTTCGCGCGAACTACAACAACGGCATTCTGACCGTCTCCTGCGAGTGCCCGGAGGACGGTTCCACGATCAGCATCGACTGATCCCCGGGGCTATGCCCCACACTGAAAATTGAGTGTTACACACACAGCCCCCGGACGCATAGCATAGTGCAATGACCTGTCCGGGGGGTTTTTAAAGCCTCCGGCAGGATCGCCGGAGGCTTATTGAATCTACGTAAACTGTTTTTGCCTGCGATCAGTCTTCCAGGTGCTGCTCCATCAGCTTCGCCCAGTTGACAACCTGTGCGGACAGCTTTTCGTCCTTCTGCGCGCGGATCTGCAGCAGAACGTAGGCCGTCTGGAACTCAACCCTGTCGATCATCGCCTCGGCCTGCTCCTTCTCAACCGGGGCACCCGACGCGTCGAAGCTGCATACGGTAATATCGTACTCCGTCTGCAATACGTCGGTGAGAAACTCGTGATCCTCCTCGGTCAGCTCGTAGCGTTCCTCCTCGCGGGAGAGGATGTCCGCCGCTGCCGCGGTATACGCGGTCTTGTCGGAGAGATCGCCGGAGAGCTTGTCCTCAATGACGGGCCAAAGGAAGACCGCCATGGAGAGAACACTTGAATGTTTGCCGTATTCCTTGCGCCATTTGTCCATGAAATCCATGGCATCGCTGCAGTACGACTCGTATTTTCCGCGGTCCGACAACTCGGCGGCCACGGGATAAAACTCGTAGAACACGCCGTACTTCATGAGATTGTCATAGCCCGCGCGGGCATAGCCGTCGGGGAAGAACTTGGCCAGCTGAAAATTCAGCGTGATCGGCGTCAGCAGCTGCATAAACTCCAATCCGTTCTGTTTCAGAGCCTGATCCAGCCGCTCCGAGGCCGGGTAGTTGTATTTTGCCATAAACCGCAGCGCTCGGATTGCCGAAGACGGGTTGTTGCGGCACTGCACATTGGGATCCACCATGGTGTCGATCATGTGCTCCCGGATGGCGTAAAGCCCGCCGTGGAAATCCACGATATCGCCCGTTTTCATGTCATAGTAAATGGCATTCATAGGCAGGTCACGCTCGAAGGAGTCAAAGAGAAGGCTGTTGCTGTACAGATCGTTCGGATCAAAATCCGGAACACCCTCAAGCCCCTTGTAGGCCGCGGGAATGTTCAGATGACGGGCGACATCGATGATCTCGTCCGGATAATGGGCATAGGCAAAGGTATACCCCTCCTGGGTGCTGTGGAACGTCACCTCGTCGAGGATCCGTTCGATCTCATCGTAATCGGCGTTCGTTGTGATGTCAAAATCATCACCCTCCAGCCCCATCACCATATCCCGGATGGCACCGCCCACGACGTAGACCTCGTATCCGGCATCCATGAGCTTCCGCGAGGCGTCCACGCAGCTGGGCGACAGATCGTCATAGGTGATGTGGTGAAGCTTCTGCGGAATGCGCAGCTCCGCGTAGCCGTTTTTCTGAACTTCCTTGTAGTTCTCATCGATCAGGCGGTTGATCTCTTCGTCGGAAAATATACCGCCCGTCGTCTGCTGCTCTTCTTTTGTCTGATTCTTTTCTGTCTTATTATCCTTGCTCCCGCAGGAACTGAGCAGACAAAGCATCAGCACTGCGACCAAACCGACAGAAACAGAAAGTCTCCTTTTCCTTCTCATATCTCTTGTCCTCCGCATTTTCAAATCTGTATCCATGGAGGGAATTACGCGCTTACTGTAACAATCTATAATCGGATGCCCCTGCGGGAGGCTCCGGCATCAGCCTCTGCCGAGCCGTTCCGGAGGCTTCACCATCAGCCCCTGCCGAGCCGTTTCGGAGACTTTACCATCAGCCTCTGCCGAGCCGCTCAAGAAGTTTCACCAGCAGATTCCAGGTGCGCTCCACCGAGCCGATCTCCATCCTCTCCGCTGTCGTGTGAATGTCGAAAATGTTGGGTCCGAAGCTGACGGCGTCGGTCTCGGGCATATGCTCGATGATCAGGCCGCACTCAAGCCCCGCGTGGATGGTCTCCACCTTCGGCTCTGCGCCGTACACCTCGCGGTAGGTCGCGACCCACGCGTCACGAAGCGGCGACTCCGGCCGGTACTCCCAGCCCGGATACTCGCTGTGGCGCTCCGCGATACCGCCGCACAGCGTCGTCAGCAGCGCGATCTTATCGCCCAACTGCTGTTTGCGGACATGGATCATGCTGCGCACGGAGCTGTCCACAACAACCGTTTCGCCCACCGTACGGATGATACCGACATTGTTCGAGGTCTCCACAAGCCCCGCCGGCTCCACGCACATCGCGCTGACGCCGAAGGGCACAAGCAACAGAAAATTCAGTACCTTCTCGAAGGATGCCTGGTTCATCACGCGGTAGCTTCCCTCGCGGATTTCGAATTCACCGCCCCCGGTTGTCTCCTCCAGCACAAACGCAACCTCCGGCTCCTGACGGCGGAAG